>JBAWHI010000383.1:0-6769 GCA_049593675.1 Nocardioides sp. | reverse complement strand
ACGGCGGGGAGCACCTGGGGCGCGAGCACGAGAGCGCCGACGGCGACGAGTGCGGCAGCGAGACGAGATCGAGTCACAGCAGAAGTCTGGACCGCGATCGCCGGGAATGGGGGCGAACCGTGAAGTTGAGCTTGGGCAGGCGCCCCTCGTCAGGTGGCGGCGAGGACGAGTCGACCGTCGCCCCGCACGCAGCGCACCCGCCCCGGGAGGTCGACCCACTTCTGGCCGCGCCAGTCGGTGAGCAGCGCATCCATGGCGAGCACGTGCTCGTGGAAGAGCTCGGACGGTGGACATCCGGCGTCGACGGCGGCGAGGCGGAGCACCCGGCGGCGGAGGGGCGCGGGCTGCTCGAGGAGCCCGTCGACCGGGAGGTCGGGCAGGTCGGCGTACGCCGCCTCGGCGACGTCGTCGAGGAGGTCCATGTCGCCGCGCAGCTGGTCGGCGGTGCGCGCGAGGGTCTGCGCGATGCCGGGCCCCAGCTGCTCCTCGAGGACCGGCAGCACCGTGCGCCGGACCCGGACCCGGGTGAAGCCCGGATCGGCGTTGTGCGGGTCGTCCCAGTAGCCGACGCCCGCGACCTGGCAGGCGGTCACGGTGTCGTCACGCGAGACGTCGAGCAGCGGCCGGACGAAGACGCCGAAGGAGCGGCGCATCCCGGCCAGGCTGCGGCCGCCCGACCCGCGGGCCAGCCCCAGCAGCACGGTCTCGGCCTGGTCGTCACGGGTGTGGCCGAGCAGCACCACGGTCGCCTGGGTGCGCTCCGCCACCTCCTCGAGCACCGCGTATCGAGCCTGCCGGGCCGCGGCTTCCGGCCCCATCCCGGGGGCATCGACCTGGACGGAGGCGGCCAGCGTCTCGTCGGCCCCGAGCGCCGCCATCTGCTCGACCACGCGGGCGGCATGCGCGGCGGAGCCCTCCTGCAGCCCGTGGTCGACGGTCGCGCCGACGACTCGCCAGCCCGCCTTCTCACCCTCGAACACGGTGGCGGCGAGCAGCGCGAGCGAGTCGGCTCCGCCGGAGCAGGCGACGACCACGCTCTGGCCCGGGCCGACCGAGGCGAGCGAGCGGCGGACGGCGAGACGGACCGCGGCGACCGACGGGTGCAGGCTCACGAGGCGCCTAGAGGACCCGGTCGACCCAGGTCTGGGGCTCCGCGATCTCGGCCTTGGTGGGGAGGTTCTCCCGACGCTCCCAGACCGCGTTGAACTCAGCCATGCCGACCTTGTCGACGACCGCGCGGACGAACTTCGCCCCGTCGCGGTACTGCGCCATCTTGGCGTCGAGCCCGAGCAGCCGGCGCAGCATCCGGTCGAGGGAGCCGGCGCCCTTGCGGCGCTGGTTGAACCGCTGACGGATGTCCTCGACCGAGGGGATCACGCTCGGCCCCACCCCGTCCATCACGACGTCGGCGTGCCCTTCGAGCAGCGACATGACGCCCGTGACCCGGTCGACGATCTCCTGCTGCTCGGGAGAGCTCAGGGCGTCGACCAGGCTGCCCTTCGGGTTGCGCACCGCGTCGACGATGCGCCCGAGTCCGTCGTCCAGGAGGCCGGAGGTGTCCAGGGAGTCGGCGATCGCCTGCATCTCCCCGAGCAGGTGGTCGGTCAGCCACGGGGTGGCGGTGAACTGGACCCGGTGCGTCTCCTCGTGCAGGCAGACCCAGAGCCGGAAGTCCGTCGGGTCGACCTCGAGCTCACGCTCCACGTGGATGATGTTGGGCGCGACCAGCAGCAGTCGACCGGCCGGAGGATGGAACGGGTCGAACTGCCCCAGGACCTTGCCGCCGAGGAAGCCCAGCAGCCCGCCGACCTCGAGACCGGTCACCCGCGAGCCGACCGCTCGCTGCCAGCCCGACGGGGCGCCCTTCTTCTCCGTCAGCTTGTCCATGACGGGGGCGAGCACGGTCGCGAAGCCGTCGGCGTTGGCCGCGATCCAGCCGGCTCGGTCGACGACGAGCACCGGGGCGGTGTGCTCGGCGGCACTCAGCCCGGTGAACTCTCGGACCAGCCCGGTCGAGCGCCCGGCGTCCGCGCGCAGCTCGGCCACCGCGGCGTCAGCCTCGGCGCGCGAGATCTGGGGCCCGTCGCCGGCCAGTCGAGAGCCCAGCGACACCGCGAGGTCCCAGTCGACCATGCCCGCACCGACCGGTCGCTCCGCACTGCCCGAACTCATGGGGCGACGGTACCCGCGACCCCGCAACGGCAGCCCGCGAGCGCGCTGGTGGCCTCCTCGAGGGCGTCGCGCGCATCGAGGGTGTCCGGCAGCGCGATCTTGTCGGCGAGGAAGGCGAACACCATCGGCGTGCCGGTGCGGTCCGTGACGGTGCCGGCGAGTCCGCTCACCCCCGAGAGCGTGCCGGTCTTGGCCCGGACGAACCCCAGGCCCGCCTCGTCGGCCTCGACGTACCGCTCGGAGAGCGATCCGGTGAACCCGGCGACCGGCAACCCGGTCAGCGCGGGACGCAGCGCGGGGTGCTTGCCGGCCGCCGCGACCTGGAGGACCGCCGTGATCGTGTCGGGGTCGAGCCGGTTGTCGCGGGAGAGCCCGCTCCCGTCGTACACCTCGGCACCGGCGGTGGGCACGCCCAGGTCCTCGAGCGTCGCGAGCACGGCCCGGGTCCCGGCCGCGAAGGAGCCGGTGCCCGAGACGGCGAGGCCCACCTGGCGGGCGAGCACCTCGGCCGCCTCGTTGTCGCTGACCTCGATGGTGTGCTCGACGAGTCCGGAGAGCGGTGTCGAGGCGACCTCCGCGAGCACCGGCGCGGCCGCCGGGGCGGCGCGCTCCTGCGGGGCGCCACGGACCCGGACGCCGGCCTCGGTCAGCGCAGCGGCGAACACGCCGGCGGCGGCCGCCGCCGGATCGGCCACCCGCCCGTAGCCGGTCGGGGCGCGACCCTCGTCGACCCAGAGCGACTGGATCGGCGAGACGACTCCCTCGGCGACGTAGCTGGCCGGCCAGTGCGGACTGACGGCCGGGCCGGTGAACAGGCCGGTGTCGTAGGCGACCCGGACCTTCGCGACGTCGAGACCGCGTGCGGTCCTGCGCGCCAGCCGCTGCAGGTCGGCAGCGGACAGCAGCGGGTCTCCCCCACCCACCAGCACGACCCGGCGCCCGTCGGCGACGACGGTGGTCGCGAAGGTGTGGTCGGGCCCGAGGACCTCCAGCGCAGCCGTCGCGGTCAGCAGCTTCAGCGTGGAGGCCGGGATCGCCTCGCCGGTGCCGCGCGAGTAGAGCAGCGTGCCGTCCAGGTCCGCGACGGTGGCGAGGACGTGCGGCCCCAGGTCGGCGTCGTCGAGCAGCGCGGCCACCGCCCGGCGTACCTTCGCCGGATTCGCCGTGCCGGAGGCCGGCTCGGCGACGGCGACCGGGGCCGTCAGGGCGGGAAGGTCGAGGCCCGGCGGAGGGGGTACGGCGGCGGGCGACTCCGGCGCCGGCTCGGTCGGTGGGTCCACCAGGTAGACACCTGCGGCGGACCCGAGCACGATGAGCACCAGAAGGACGGGGAGCCACAGGGTGGGACCTCGGCCGTGGCGTACGTCACGTCCAGCCACTCTGCACCCCTTGCCGACTCACCGTTTGGTGACATTGTGCGCGAGACTGACCCCGGCCCGCCGCTCGGGGCCGAGACGATCGCTGTGATGACGACGATGCCGGAGGAAGACGTGCTCGAGTTCGACGTGCTGGTGGAGATTCCCAAGGGTCAGCGCAACAAGTACGAGGTCGACCACGAGTCCGGGCGGATCCGCCTCGACCGGACACTGTTCACGTCGACGCAGTATCCCGCGGACTACGGCTACATCGAGAACACGCTCGGCCTGGACAGCGACCCGCTCGACGCGATGGTCATCCTCCAGGAGCCGACCTTCCCCGGCTGCCTGATCCGCTGCCGCGCGATCGGCATGTTCCGGATGACCGACGAGGCCGGCGGCGACGACAAGGTCCTCTGCGTGCCCGCGACCGACCCGCGCCTGGAGCACCTGCGCGACATCTCGCACGTCTCGAAGTTCGACCGCCTCGAGATCCAGCACTTCTTCGAGGTCTACAAGGACCTCGAGCCCGGCAAGTCCGTCGAGGGCGCTGAGTGGGTCGGCCGCACCGAGGCCGAGGCCGAGGTCCACGCGTCGTTCAAGCGGCTCAAGACCGAGGGTCACTGAGCCGCTGGATGGATCCCCGGCTGACCGGGGATGCCTGACGTTGTCAGGTGTTGCAACCCCTGACAACGTCAGGAGTCCCCGGTCGACCGGGTACTCCTGCGACGGCTGGGACTAGCCCACCAGGTCCGGCGAGCGCAGCATCGCCGGCGGGATCGCCCAGGCGTCGACCAGGTCGACCGCGAGCGGGCGGACCTTGCGGCACAGGCTGCCCACCTCCCGGCTGATGGCCTTGGAGCGCTGGGCGCTCAGCCGGCCGTGCTCCATGAACCACGCCCGGTCGGCCTCGATGCTCGAGAGCGCGAACAGGTCGCAGAGCAGGCTGAGGGCGACTCGGGTGTCGCCGTCCGGGAGCGCACGGGTCTTGGCGACGAACGCCTCGAGCACGAGACGCTCGATGTGCGCCTCCGCGGCACCGATGACGTGGTCCTGGACCCGGGAGAAGACCTCGCCGGGGTTCATCCCCTGGTCCACGCCGCGCTTGAGGCGTCGGGCGACGCCGGCGAGCATGTGCTCCTCGCGGAAGCGCAGCATCGTGAGCTGGTAGTCCGGGTCGAGCAGGCCCGCCTCCTGGTCCCACTCGTCCCCGCCCGGGAGCAGGTCGCGGACCCGCTCGAGGAGCTTGTGCGCCGAGGTCCTCTCGAGCATCGTCTCGACGGCGAGGTTGGTGACGAACCGGACCATGCCGAGCTGGTCCATGTCCTCGAACTCGCTGGCATAGTCGGTCAGCAGCCCCTTGGCCACGAGCTGGAGCAGGACGTGGTTGTCGCCCTCGAACGTCGTGAAGATGTCGCTGTCGGCCTTGAGGGCCGCGAACCGGTTCTCCGCCAGGTAGCCCGCCCCTCCGCACGCCTCACGACACTCCTGGATGGTCCGGGTGGCGTGCCAGGTGCCGAGCGCCTTGGTGCCTGCCGCGCGCGACTCCAGCTCACGCCGGGCGTGCTCGTCGTCGGCGATCCCGGAGAAGACGTCGTGCAGCTGGCCGGCGACGACCTCCTGAGCGAAGTGCAGGGCGTAGGTGCGGGCCACCAACGGCAGCAGCCGGCGCTGGTGCAGCCCGTAGTCGAGGAGCAGCTCCTCCTCGTCGTCGGAGGTGGCCTCGAACTGGCGTCGGCGCACGGCGTACTTCACCGCGATCGCGAGTGCCACCTTGGCGGCGTTGATCCCGGCCCCACCGACGCAGACCCGGCCCTGCACCAGCGTGCCGAGCATCGTGAAGAAGCGGCGGTTGGGGTTCTCGATCTCGCTCTCGTAGACGCCCTCCGGCGTGACGTCGGCGAACCGGTTGAGCAGCGCCGTCCTGGGCACCCGCACACCGTCGAACCAGATCCGGCCGTTGTCCACGCCGTTGAGCCCCATCTTGAGGCCGTCGTCCTCGATGCGTACGCCGGGCGCGGGCTCGCCGTCGACCCGGATCGGGACGACGAAGGCATGCACGCCCTCCGACGCCCCACCCACCTCGAGCTGGGCGAAGACGACCGCGACCTCGGCGTGCTTCGCCGCGTTGCCGATGTAGTCCTTGCGGGCCGACTCGGAGGTCGTCGTGATCACGAACTCACCCGCGTCGGCGTCGTAGGTCGCCACCGTGCCGAGCGCCTGGACGTTGGAGCCGTGACCGGTCTCGGTCATCGCGAAGCAGCCCATCAGTCGGCCGCTGACGAGGTCGGACAGGTAGGCGTCGTGGTGGTGCTGGGTGCCGAGCTGGAGGATGGCACCGCCGAACAGGCCGAACTGCACGCCGACCTTCACGAGGACCGAGAGGTCGCCGTACGCGAGCGTCTCGAAGGCCGCGACCGAGGCGCCGATGTCGCCGCCGCCGCCGTACTCGGTCGGGAAGCCCATGCCGGTCTGCCCGGTCCCCGCCATCTCGACGACCACGTCCTTCACGCGTTCGCGGAAGTCGTCGGTGGACAGCTCCTCGGCCTCCTCCAGGATCGAGGAGTACGTCGCGAGGTTGGTGCGGACGAGATCACGGACCTCGGCGTACTCCCCGTCGAGCAGGGAGGTCAGCGCGGGGACGTCGATCTCGGGCTGGACGTAGCCGGTCTCGGACGCAGCGGTGTCGGTGCTCATGCTCCGATGCTTCCCCATCCCCGGTGAGGTCACGCGGTGATCTGGACCGCTGCGCCCGAGCGGAGGCCAGGATCCGGGGTGCCGAGCGCTACGGCCGGGCGTGGAAGTTCGGCGGGATCCAGTAGTACATCGACTCCTCGGTCACCGGCCGACCCGTGCGGGGAGCGTGGATGATCGTGCCGTTCCCGACGTAGAGCGCGACGTGGTAGATCGACGAGGGCGAGCTGGAGGAGCCCCAGAAGACGAGGTCGCCGGGCTGCAGCTGGCCGGCCGAGATCGGCGTGGCCTGGTCGTACTGCGCGACGGAGTAGTGCGGCAGGGACTTCCCGCCCGCGGCCCAGGCCCCCATGGTGAGCCCGGAGCAGTCCCAGGCGCTCGGCCCCGCAGCACCCCACCGGTAGGGCTCGCCGACCTGGGCGCGGGCGAAGGCGATCGCACCCGACGCCCCGGAGGCCGGGGCCGGAGGCTGCGGCGCCGGGGCGGGCACCGGATCGGGAGTGGGCTCAGGCGTGGGCTCGGCCGTGGGGTCCGACGCGGGCTCGGGG
>JBAWHI010000382.1:0-4258 GCA_049593675.1 Nocardioides sp. | reverse complement strand
GCAGGCCGATCGCGATCGCGTTGCCCATCGCGTACATCCGGCGGCCGCGCAGCCCGGACAGGAGCCTGTTGAGGAGCACCTTGGCCAGGGTCAGGGGGCCGCGCAGCGTGCGCAGGCCCAGGCTGATGCTGCGGTAGTCCGCCTGGGTGACGATGAGGTTCGCCGGTGCCTTCGTGTACGCCGGATGGAGCCGCTCGATCTCCTCGCCCAGGAAGCGGGCGTCCAGCGGGACGGGCTCGACCGTGCGGCCGCGGGCCCGTCCGCCGGGTCGCTCGGGGTGGTAGTCGGCGTACTCGGGCACCCAGGTGAAGCGGACCGGGGTCTTCTCCTTGAGGAAGTCCATCACCGCAGGCCCGCGGTCGAGGTAGGTGTCGCGGCGGACCTTCGGGACCACGTCGCCGACGATCGCGTCGAGGTAGCGCTTGGAGTTCTCCAGGGGGTCGTCCTGGCTGGCCTTCTTGAGTGCGTAGTTGCCCGGGATCCACACGCCGCCGCCGCTGCGCGCCGTGGACCCGCCGAAGTAGGAGCTCTTCTCGAGCAGCACCGTGTCGAGGCCGCGCTTCGTGGCCGCGAGGGCGGCCGACATGCCGGCGGCGCCGGCGCCGACGACCACGACGTCGACGCTCTCCGGGAGGGGGGTCGTCATGGCGCAAAACTGTAACAGGTTCTACTCTAGTGCCGTGAGCAACCAGGAGGCGGTGGAAGCCGCGGTCGCACGGCTGACCGAGGCGCAGGCGAACCGGGCCCCGTGCGCCCCCGTACGCGACCTCATCGGCACCGAGGATCTCGATGCGGCCTACGCCGTGCAGCAGGGTCTGGTTCGGGCGCGGATCGCCGGGGGAGCGCGGGTGGTCGGCCGCAAGATCGGCGCCACGTCGGAGGCGGTGCAGACCCAGCTCGGTGTCGACCAGCCTGACTTCGGCTACCTGTTCGACGACATGGACGTGAGTGCGGGGGCCGGGGGCGAGCCGATCTCGATGCGCACCCTGCTGCAGCCGCGGGTCGAGGGTGAGGTCGCGTTCGTGCTCGGCGCCGACATCGCTCCGGCGAGCGCGGACGAGATCACGCTCGACCTGGTGCGCGCAGCGGTCCGGGTGGCGCTGCCGGCGCTGGAGATCGTCGACTCCCGGATCGCCGACTGGGCGATCGGCTTCACCGACACCGTCGCCGACAACGCCTCCAGCGGGCTCTTCGTGGTCGGCACGGACGGCGTGCCGCTGAGCGAGGTCGAGCCCCGGGAGGTCGCCATGTCGCTGACGATCAACGGCGAGGAGCGCTCCGCCGGCAACGGCGCAGCCTGCCTCGGCGATCCGCTCGAGGCGCTGCGGTGGCTCGCTGTCCAGGCCTACCGCTTCGGCGATCCGCTGCGCGCCGGCCACCTGATCCTGTCCGGGGCCCTGGGCCCGTTCGTGCCGTTCGCCCCGGGGGACCGGGTCGAGGCGACCATCAGCGGCTTCGCGCCGCTCCGTGTCACGTTCACCGAATGACCGAGGAGTGCGCACCATGACCGCCGCCAAGCTGACCGCCGCGATCGTCGGGCCGGGGAACATCGGCACCGACCTGATGTACAAGCTGCTCCGCTCGGCCGAGAACGGGGGGAGCATCGAGCCGCGCTGGATGATCGGCGTCGACCCCGCCTCGGAGGGGCTGCGACTCGCGGCCGACAAGGGGCTGGAGGCCTCCCACGAGGGCGTCGACTGGCTGCTGAAGCAGGACGTCCTGCCGGACCTGATCTTCGAGGCAACGTCGGCCTACGTGCACCGCGAGTACGCCCCGCGCTACGAGGAGGCCGGCATCCGCGCGGTCGACCTCACGCCGGCCGCGGTCGGGCCGGCGGTGATCCCTCCGGTCAACGGCGAGGCGCACGTCGGCGCCATGAACGTCAACATGATCACCTGCGGCGGCCAGGCCACCATCCCGATGGTGGCGGCGGTGTCCCGTGCGGCCGCGGTGTCGTACGCCGAGATCGTCGCCTCGGTCTCGTCGATGTCGGCAGGACCCGGCACCCGCGCCAACATCGACGAGTTCACGCGCACGACGGCGTCCGGCGTGGAGACGATCGGGGGAGCCGAGAGCGGCAAGGCGATCATCATCCTCAACCCGGCAGAGCCTCCGATGATCATGCGCGACACGATCTTCTGTGCCGTGTCGCCGGACGCGGACCGCGACGCCATCGTCGCGTCGGTGTTCGCGATGGAGAAGGCGGTGCAGGAGTACGTCCCCGGCTACCGGCTGCTCCAGGAGCCGCAGATCGACGACCCCTCACCGGCGACCCGCGGTCAGACGAAGGTGAGCATCTTCCTCGAGGTCGAGGGCGCGGGCGACTACCTGCCGCCGTACGCCGGCAACCTCGACATCATGACGGCCGCCGCGACCCAGGTCGGCCAGAACATCGCCCGCTCGATCCAGGGGAGCAACGCATGAACGACCGAGACGTCCTGACCCGGACCTGGTCCCAGACCGACCCGGCCGGCGGGCTCGACCTGCGGCTCACCGACACCTGCCTGCGCGACGGGTCGCACCACAAGCGGCACCAGTTCACCGCGACCGAGGTGCACGACATCGTCGAGGCGCTCGACGACTCCGGCGTGCCGGTCATCGAGGTCACCCACGGCGACGGGCTCGGCGGCTCGTCTTTCAACTACGGCTTCTCGAGGACGCCGGAGCAGGAGCTGATCAGGATCGCGGCCGAGACCGCGAAGCGCGCCAAGATCGCGTTCCTGATGCTCCCGGGCGTCGGCACGAAGGACGACATCCGCGCCGCGCAGGACAACGGCGGCCAGATCTGCCGGATCGCGACCCACTGCACCGAGGCGGACACCTCGATCCAGCACTTCGGTCTGGCCCGCGAGCTCGGCCTGGAGACCGTCGGCTTCCTGATGATGAGCCACACCCAGCCGCCCGAGGTGCTCGCGAGGCAGGCCCGCATCATGGTCGACGCCGGCAACCAGTGCGTCTACGTCGTGGACTCGGCCGGCGCGCTCGTGATGGAGGAGACCGCCGACCGGGTTGCCGCCGTGGTCGCCGAGATCGGCCACGAGGCCACCGTGGGCTTCCACGGCCACGAGAACCTCGGCCTGGGCGTCTCCAACACCGTCATCGCGGCCCGAGCGGGCGCCACCCAGATCGACGGCTCGGTGCGCCGCTTCGGTGCGGGTGCCGGCAACACGCCGCTCGAGGCGTTCGTCGGCGTCTGCGACAAGCTCGGCTGGAAGACGGGGATCGACTTCCTCACCATCGTCGACGCGTCCGAGGACGTCATCAAGCCGGCGATGCCCGAGGAGTGCCAGCTGGACCGGATGACGCTGATGATGGGCTACGCCGGCGTCTACTCCTCGTTCCTCAAGCACGCCGGCAACGCCGCGGAGCGCTACGACGTCAGCGGCGCGAAGATCCTGCTCGAGGCCGGGCGACGCAAGCTGATCGGCGGCCAGGAGGACCAGCTCATCGACATCGCGCTGATGCTCAGGGCCGAGGCCGACAAGGACGCCGCGAACGCGTAGCGCGCTGCACTCGGCGCCGACTCACTCGCGCACCGCCACCCAGAGCTCCTCGGCGGGCCACCGGGTGGCCCAGTCGTGCGACACGATGTCGTAGAACACGTGGTCGTCGGCCTCGGGTGGCGCATAGAGCTCGTGCATCGCCTCGACCGCGAACCCGGAGCTGCGCAGCAGCCGGATCCAGTCCCCGTGCGAGGGGTGGAACTCCACGCCGCCGGCCTCCCAGCGCACCTGGTAGGACTCCCGCTGCCCGCGCAGCAGCTCCTCGCCGGCGACGCCCTCCTCGGGCGGGACGCACAGGGCGGAGAGATGGCTGTTGGTCAGGAAGACCAGCCGGCCACCAGGTCGCAGCAGGCGCGCCGCCTCGGGCAGCCAGCGCTGCGGGTCGCACCAGGCCGCGGCGCCGTGCTCGCTGACGACCAGGTCGTAGCGTCCGCTGCGCAGGGGGACCTGCTCGCCGTCGCTCTGCACCAAGGGG
The DNA here is from genome assembly GCA_049593675.1 of Nocardioides sp. Lineage (GTDB taxonomy): Bacteria > Actinomycetota > Actinomycetes > Propionibacteriales > Nocardioidaceae > Nocardioides. Next base: position 280 of record JBAWHI010000382.1, on the reverse strand, counting down.
AACCTCGGTCCGATCTCGTCCTGCATCCGAAGAGCGGTTCGCAGCTGGTCGTGCGAGAGGTCGACCGCGACCGTCCGGGCGCCGGCGCGGGCGAGCCAGGCGGAGAAGTACGCCGTACCGCATGCGAGCTCCACGACGTCGAGCCCGTCGGCGGCCCCCAGCACCCCGAGCTCCCGCTCGGGCACGGCGAACAGGCCCCAGACTGGCTCGCTGCGCCGCCACCGCTCCTCGGCGGCCGCGTCGGTGAAGCGCTCGTTCATCACGGCCCACAGGGCCTGGT
>JBAWHI010000381.1:0-1716 GCA_049593675.1 Nocardioides sp. | reverse complement strand
AGCACCGAGACGCTCAGCACCCCCGCCGCCAGCGCCCCCTCGACATCGTGGACGTGGTCGCCGACATAGACGGCGGCACCCTCGCTGCGCAGCACGGCGGCCTTGCCGACCCCCCACACCCAGCCCTCGAGGTGATCGACGTCGAGGCCGAGGTGGTCGAGGTGCAGCTGCGCGTTGGCGGGGTACTTGCCGGTCACGACCACCACCCGGCCCGCGTGGCGGCGTACGGCGTCGATCGCCTCGACAGCGCCGGGGAGGAGGGGCACGGACGCGATCGCGTGGTCCGGGTAGAGCGCACGGAACCGGTCGCCCGCGGGGCCGATCGCCTCCGGGGCGAGATGCGGCGCGAGCAGGTGGTCGAGGGGCGGCCCGAGCTTCTCGGTCATCTCAGTGACCGGGAAGTCGACGCCGAGCTCGGCGCCCAGCTCCCGCAGCACCTCGGCGATCCCCGGCGCGGTGTCGATCAGCGTCATGTCGAGGTCGAATCCCACGACCAGCGGCGCCCTCTCCATGCACACCAGACTAGGGAAGCCTGTGAAGGACCCCGCCATGCCTGTCACAATGAGTGGCTCACGTGACGGCAGTGCCGTGAGGGGCAGTCGGCGGAAGAGAGGTGCGTCATGGCGTTGCGACGCGCGGCAGCAGTGCTCGCGGTGGCGCTGACCGCTGCCCTCGCGCCTCTCGCTCCCATCATCCCCATCAGCGCCGCCTCCTCGGCCCCCGTCGCCGGGGACGACGACGAGCAGCTTCACCTCGTCGTCCTGCGCGGGCCCGGCACGGCCGGACAGCCGGCGGGCGCCCTCGACGTGATCACGGCGATCCGGCTGCGCTCCGCCCAGGACGCGGTGCTGGCCGGGGTCGGGCGCCCGGACCCGACCTACCGATGGACGACCGCGCTCAACGGCGTCGCCGTCCCGCTCTCCCCTGCCCAGGCCGCCGAGCTGGCCCGCAACCCCGCCGTCGCGCTGGTCGAGAAGGACAGCGTGCGCACGCTGTCGGGGGCGGCGGACCAGGCGGGCGCGATCCCGGGGCAGCCGGCGCGGACCACCGGCGGTGCCGGCGTCGTGATCGGTGTCGTCGACTCCGGCCTCGCTCCGGAGGCGCCGGTGTTCTCCGCCGTCGCCGACCTGGGCCGGCCCGCGCGCGACTTCCGCGGGGAGTGCGTGACGGGCGACGGCTGGACCGTCGAGGACTGCAGCGAGAAGGTCGTCGGAGCCCGATGGTTCGTGGACGGCTTCGGCGAGGACCAGATCCGCTCCGGTGAATCGCTCTCCGCGCGCGACGAGAACGGGCACGGCACGCAGGTCGCCTCCGTCGCCGCGGGCAACGCCGGGATCACCGCCCGCGTCGGGTCCCAGCGCTTCGGCACCTACGCCGGCGTGGCGCCCCAGGCCCGGCTGGCGGTCTACAAGGCCTGCTGGACCGCTCCCGACCCCGCCGACGACGGGTGCTCGACCGCCGACCTGGTGAGCGCGGTCGACAGCGCCACGGCGGACGGGGTGGACGTCCTCAACCTCTCCGTCGGCGGACCGGCGGAGTTCGACTCCCTCGAGCGCGCGCTCCTCGGGGCAGCCGAGAGCGGGATCGCGGTCGTGGCCGCTGCCGGCAACGGGGCCGACCGCACGGCAGCACATCCGTCCCCGTGGGTGACCACGGTCGGCGCCGCTGCCGGACCGATCCGCGAGGGGCAGGCGCGCCTTCGGGGCGGTCCCACCC
>JBAWHI010000380.1:0-4689 GCA_049593675.1 Nocardioides sp. | reverse complement strand
GCGCACCCGGGCTCGACGCCGACCTCGGCGCTGCGCTGCGTGACGTGGCCGGCGGAGTCGTCGAGCGTCCGGCCCCCGTGCCGACCCAGGCCGGTGCGGGCGACCGGCTCGGCGGGCTCGAGGACCTGGTCAGCGCGCTGGTCACGATGCCGGCTGCGGTCTCGGTGCGCGAGGTGGCCCCCGATCGCTACGTCGCCTTCCTCCCGGGCCCGCACGGCGGCGACGCCCAGCAGCGGCTCGCGGTGGGCGACCACACGGCGTACGCCGAGCAGGCGGCCCGTGCGATCGCGGACGCGGTCTCCGCCGATGCCCGCGTCCTGCTCGTCGGATACGGCCAGGGCGGGGCCGGTGCGGTCGAGATCGCGACCCGCACCGGCGCCGGCTTCGTGGTCGACCAGGTCGTGACCGTCCGAGCGCCGGCAGCCCACGTCCCCCGCGTCCCTTCCCACGTGCGCGTGCTGTCGTTGGAGGAGCGCGCCGACCCGGTCGCGCTGCTCGGCTCCCTCGTCAACGCCGATGCCGCGAACCGGGTGACGGTCATCTTCGACGGCGGCGACGGGCTCGGCCCGGACGTCTACGTCGTCGGGGCGCGGGCGGCGGACACGGCCGACCACCCGGCGGTCCGTGCGGAGCTGGACCGCCTCCGCGACCTCGGCTACCTGTCCCGACGCGACGTGTCCTGACGCGACATGTCCTGACGCGGCGTCACAGCAGATCGTGGACGAACTCACCGAGCTGGGTGAGGTTGCGACACTCGACCATCGGCACCACCGCGCCGTACTTCGTGGCGGCCGAGTCGCCGGTGTCCCAGTGCCGCCGATGCTCGGGGTTCAGCCACCAGGAGTGCCGCGACGAGCCGGCCATCCGATCGAGCGCGTCGAGATGCAGATCGCTGTAGTTGGATCGCGCGTCCCCGAGGATCAGCAGCGAGGACTTGGGGCCGAGGGCGTCGGCATAGGTCTCCTCGAACTTGGCGAAGGCCCGACCGTAGTTGGTGCGCCCCCACAGGGCGGCGTGCGCGGTGCTGGCAGCCAGGTCGGCCAGCACGTCCGCCGGGTCGGCGCCAGGCTTGAAGTGGTGCGTCACCTCGTGGACGTGGTCGATGAACGTGAAGGCGCGGACCTTCTCGAACTGGTCGCGCAGCGCGTAGACGAGCAGGAGCGTGAACTGGGCGAAGTTGGCGACCGAGCCGCTGACGTCGCAGAGCACGACCAGCTCCGTGCGGTGCGGACGCTTCGGCTTGTGGTGGGTGACGAGGGGGACACCGCCGGTGGAGATGGACGCGCGGACGGTACGACGGAAGTCGAGCGGGCCGCGGCGCCGGGCGTGGTGCTCCTGGGTGAGCCGGGTCGCGAGCCGGCGAGCCAGCGGATAGATCTCACGGCGCATCTGCTCGAGATCGGCCTTGCGAGCAGCGGTGAAGTCGAGGCGGTCCAGGGCGGGTCTGAGCGCGACGTTCGCGACGTGCTCGGGCCCCTTCTCCTCAGCGATCCGCCGCCGCGCATCGGCCTCGACCACGCTGGTGAAGGCCCCGATCCGCCGACCGGCCTCACGGCGCGCGTCGTCGTGGCCCCGGCCCTCGGCGAGCAACGCCGCCACGATCTGCTCGACGAGCTCGGACGGGGCGACCCGTTGGAGGGCGGTGTAGGCCGACCACGACGACAGCCCGGGTCCACGACCCGGCATCGCCCCGAACCGCGCCACCATCTCGGCGGCCAGGTCGAGCAGCGTCTGCTCGTCGACCCCGTCCGCCTCGCCGGTGAGCGCCTCGAGCAGGTCGGCACGGAAGTCGCTCAGCCCCTGGGCGTTGTCCGGGACCTGCTCGTCCCCCGTCCGGCCGGCCTCGCCGGCGACCCCGTCGCCGACCATCCGCGGGAAGTAGACGTCGAACAGCGCGTCGAAGGTCGGGCGCTGGGTCTGCTTCTTCACCAGCGTGGCGGCGTACCCCGCGCGCACCACCTCGCGTCGGTCCCAGTCGAGCGCGCTCAACGCGGCGACCGCATCGAGGTCCTCGGCGAGCGACACCGAGAGCCCGGCGGCACGCAACGCCTCCAGGAACGCGATGTGGCGATCGACCAGGCCGCTGCTCATCTCGCGAGCTTCAGCTCCTTGACCGCCTTCTCCTGGTCCGACGCGTGCTTGAGGATCACCCCGAGGGTGTCGTCGAGGACCTGTGGGTCCAGCTCGCGGATCTCCAGCGCCACCAGGGTCCTCGCCCAGTCGACCGACTCCGCGATCGAGGGGGCCTTCTTGAGATCCAGCTCGCGCAGCCGCTGGACCACGTCGACCAGTGCGCGGGCGATCCGCTCCTCGAGGTCGGGCACCTGCGAGGTGACGATCTGCCGTTCGCGCTCGGCATCCGGGTACTCCAGGTGGAGGTAGAGACAGCGCCGCTTGACCGCCTCCGAGAGCTCGCGGGTGGCGTTGGAGGTGAGGACGACGAACGGTCGGCGGACCGCCGACACGGTCCCGAGCTCGGGGATCGTCACCTGGAAGTCCGACAGCACCTCCAGCAGCAGGCCCTCCACCTCGACGTCGGTCTTGTCGACCTCGTCGATCAGCAGCACAGTCGGCCGGTCGCGCCGGATCGCGGTCAGCAGCGGCCGGGTGAGCAGGAACTCCTCGGTGAAGATGTCGTCGTGGGTCTCCTCCCACGACTGGTCACCGGTGGCCTGGATGCGCAGGAGCTGCTTCTTGTAGTTCCACTCGTAGAGCGCCCGGGCCTCGTCGAGGCCCTCGTAGCACTGCAGCCGCACCAGCTCCGCGCCGGTGGACCGCGCGACCGCCTTGGCGAGCTCGGTCTTGCCGACGCCGGCCGGCCCCTCGACCAGCAGCGGCTTCTCCAAGACACCGGCGAGGTAAGCCGTCGTCGCGGTCGGCGCATCGGTCAGGTAGCCCTGCTCGCCCAGGCGGGTCACGACATCGTCGGGTGAGGAGAACCAGGAGGTCGAGGGCGACATGCCTCCATCCTCCCCCACCGCCGGCATCGCCGTGCGGCCGCTCGGCCCGGGCCCGCCGTGGCCCACCGAGCCCGCTCTCACCGCACGCTCAGGCCGTGACCTCGGGCGCGCCGGCGGCGTGCCGGCGGGCGAGCTCCTGGTAGTACGGCGGGTTCTGCTCGACCCAGAACTCCGAGGAGGTGCCCTCGATCGGCTTGGTCGGCTTGGCGGGGATGCCGGCGACGACCATCCCTCCGGGGATCTGGGTGCCGGGGGTGACCACCGATCCGGCGGCGACCAGCGTGCGCGAGCCGACGACGGCGTGGTCGAGCAGTGTGGACCCGTTGCCGATCAGCGCCTGGTCGCCGACCTCCGCGCAGTGCACGACGCACCCGTGCCCGACCGTGGAGTCACGACCGATCGTCAGGGTCTCACCCGGCGCGGCGTGCAGCACGGAGTTGTCCTGCACGTTGGCGCCCTCGCGGACGACGATCGTGCAGATGTCCGCGCGCAGCACGGCGCCGTACCAGATGCTGGCGCCGGCCTCGACGCTCACGTCGCCGATCAGGGTCGCCGTCGGCGCGACGAAGGCGTCGGGGTGGACGGTGGGGCGCTTGCCCTCGAACTCGAACAGTGGCATGCGGCCATTGTCCCCAGCGGACGGCGACCGCCACCGGGTGGAGGGTCGGACCTCGCACGGCGCCCGATGCCGAGCCGGTCAGTCCTCCCCGCGACGCCCCAGGGCGGCCGCTGCCCGGTCGGCCAGCTCACTCCCCGCGCCGTCGTAGATCTGGAGGCCGGCCTCCGCGCCGTGCTGCAGCGCCTCCGAGAGGTCGTCGTCGTACCTCGCGACCACCGCGACGGCTCCGGGGAAGCCTCGGTCGCGCAGCCGGCGCAGCGCCTCGAGGTTGTTGCCGTGGAACGGCATGGCGAGCAGCACCACCGAGACACCGTCGAGATCCAGGCCGGCCCAGATCTCCGGGTCGGTGGCGTCAGCCTCGACGACGTCGAGCCCCATCTCGGTGAGCGCCGCACATCGATCCCGCGCGGTCTCGATCCCGAGCACCCGCAACCCGTGCTCGTCGCGGAGCCGGTCGTAGGCCGCGTGACCGACCCGCCCCAGTCCGAGCACCAGCGCCTGAGCGTCGCCGACCACGATCGGCCGATCCTCGGCCGTCACCTGCTCGACGGGTCGGTCCGGGAGGATCCGGCGCAGGAGGCGGGGGAGGTACTCCGGGCCGCGCCCCGGGAGGGAGGCGAGGACGAAGCTGGCCGCGACCGCCGTCGCAATGATGGTGACCCACTCCTCGCCGAGGACTCCCGCGGGCGCGGCGACCACCACGATCAGGCCGAACTCGGAGAAGTTCGCCAGGCTGGTTCCGGTCACCACAGCCGTCCGGCGCCGGAGGCGGCACAGCCACAGGAGAGCGGCGAACCCGAGTGCCTTGACCGGAAGCAGCACCAGGAGGCCCAGCGCGAGAGCGGTCTCGCCGACCGTCGGCAGCCCGGTCAGGCCGATGGAGACGAAGAAGCCCACCAGCAGCAGGTCCTTGACCGCGAACAGGCTCTTGGCCAGATCGCTGGAGGCGGGGTGGGCGGCCAGCAGCATGCCCATGACCAGCGCACCCAGGTCGCCCTTGACCCCGAGCGCATCGAAGAGCGCGTACCCCGGCACCAGGGCGATCGCGATGCCGAAGAGCGGGAGCAGCTCGCCGTGGCCGACCAGGTCGAGGAGCCTGCGCAGCAGGAG
>JBAWHI010000379.1:0-11854 GCA_049593675.1 Nocardioides sp. | reverse complement strand
CCGGCGGTGTTGATCGATGCGCTGCTTGCGGCGGGCACGTCGGACCTCGAGGCGGTGTCGAACAACTGCGGTGTCGACGACTGGGGTCTGGGTCGGCTGCTGGGGCAGCGCCGGATCCGGCGGATGGTGTCGTCCTATGTCGGGGAGAACAAGGAGTTCGCTCGGCAGTACCTGGCTGGTGAGTTGGAGGTCGAGCTGACCCCGCAGGGCACGTTGGCTGAGCGGATGCGGGCCGGTGGCACCGGGATTGCGGCGTTCTTCACCGCGACGGGTGTGGGGACGCAGGTCGCCGAGGGTGGTCTGCCGTGGAAGTACGACGAGGCCGGCAACGTCGAGGTCGCGTCTCCGGCGAAGCAGACCCAGATGTTCGAGACCGCCGAGGGTGCGAAGGAGTTCGTGCTCGAGCACGCGATCGTGGCCGATTTCGGGTTGGTGCGTGCCTGGAAGGGCGACCGGCACGGCAACCTCGTCTATCGCGAGTCGGCCGGCAACTTCAACAACCTGGCCGCGATGTGTGGGCGGGTCACGATCGCGGAGGTCGAGGAGCTGGTCGAGCCCGGTGAGATCCCTGCGGCGCAGGTCCACACCCCGGGGGTGTTCGTGCACCGGGTGGTCGAGCTGACCCCGGAGCAGGCCGCTGAGAAGCGGATCGAGAAGAGGACGGTGCGCGCATGAGCTGGTCGCGCGAGGAGATGGCCGCGCGTGCGGCCGCGGAGCTGTCCGACGGGTCGTACGTCAACCTCGGGATCGGGCTCCCGACGCTGGTGCCCAATTATGTGCCCGACGACGTCGAGCTGGTGCTGCAGAGCGAGAACGGCGTGCTCGGCACGGGGGCCTACCCGAGTGAGGACGAGGTCGACGCCGACCTGATCAACGCCGGCAAGGAGACCGTGACGCTGCGACCGGGCGCGAGCATCTTCGACTCGGCCACGTCGTTCGGGATGATCCGTGGTGGCAAGATCGATGCCGCGATCCTCGGGGCGATGCAGGTCTCGGTCACCGGTGACATCGCGAACTGGATGATCCCGGGCAAGATGGTCAAGGGCATGGGCGGGGCGATGGACCTGGTCAACGGCGCCAAGCGGGTGATCGTGCTGATGGAGCACGTCGCGCGCGACGGCTCGTACAAGATCGTCGACGAGTGCTCGCTGCCCTACACCGGGCGCGGCTGCGTCCAGCGGATCATCACCGACCTCTGCGTCCTCGACGTCACCCCGGCCGGCCTCACGCTGGTCGAGCTCGCTCCCGGCGTCACCGCCGACGAGGTCCGCGCCAAGACCGAGCCCGAGATCCTCGTCGACGCATGACGGCTTCGCTCGAAGAGCCGCCGCTCGCCATGCTGATCCACGACGTACGCCCACCCATGAGGAGACCCTGAGGATGAACCAGCGACTACGGCCTCTCCGACCAGAGGAACTCGATGCTGCCCAGCGCGCCGTCTACGACAGTGTCGCCGGGGGCGAGCGCGCAGCCCAGACGCAGCACTTCCCCTTGGTCGGCCCCGAGGGGGAGCTCCACGGCCCCTTCGGTCCGATGCTCCTCTCGGCAGGGGTCGGAGGACCGCTCCAGGAGCTGGGCGCGGCCATTCGATTTCGAAGCGACCTGGATGGCAGGACCCGGGAGATCGCGATCCTGACGGTCGCTCAGGCGATGGACAGCGCCTTCGAGTGGTGGGCTCACGCACGCGTCGGTCGCGCGGCCGGGCTGTCAGAGGCAGAGATCGAGGCCCTGTCGAAGGCCGACTTCACCAGCGCCGACCCGGTCGAGAACGCAGCCGTCGCCTTCTGTGCCGACCTGCTCGACTCGCCGACCGTGACCGACGAGGAGTTCGAGCGGGCCTCATCCGTGCTCACCGACCAGCAGATGGTCGACCTGACCGTGCTCGTCGGCTACTACCGAACCCTCGCTCAGCTGATGCAGGTATTCGCCATCGGGATCCCGGACGACGGCGAACCCGACATGCTCTGACGGTGGACCACGGCGGCGTCCGGTCGCGAGAAGATCGGGACCGCCGAGATCCCACGAGCAGCGGGTGACAGCACTCCCACCGTCGATCGACCGGTGATGGCCTCTTGAGGGAAGAAGTGCGTAGTTGCGGTCGTTGGGCCGAGTGCCGATCGCCGCGTGAGTCGATCTGCCCTGCTCCATCACGACACCGAGGCCAGCAGCGGATGCCGCAGGCTGGCACCCGAACCAACCGGAGGATCACGTGCCTGTCAGCGCCGAGCCGAGAACCGCGAGCCCCCGAATCGCGCTCTCTGATGTTCACGGCCATCTGGACGCCCTGCGTGGAATGCTGCTCGAGCTCGAGCTGACCGCCCCCGGGGACGTCTGGGCGGGTGGCGACCGGCAGCTGTGGCTGCTGGGGGACTACCTCGACCGCGGGCCGGACGGCCTGGAGGTGGTCGATATGGTCCGCCGCCTCCAGTCCGAGGCTCGAGGGGTCGGAGGCCGGATCCATCCGTTGCTGGGCAACCACGAGCTCCAGTTCCTGGCGGCCCTCCACTTCGGCCACCGGACCGTTCCCCACCAGCCGGACACGACCTGGATGTCGGGATGGCTCCGCTTCGGTGGCGTCGAGGAGGAACTGCGCGCGGTGAGCGACGAGCAGGTGGAGTGGATGACCGAGCTCCCCCTCATCGATGCGGTGGACGGAGTCGTCCTGGCCCACTCCGACTCCGAGGGCTATCTGGAGCTCGGCCAGACCGTCGAGGAGATCAACGCCGTCGGCCGCGACATCCTTGCCGGGCGGGACCAGACGAGATGGGCGCTCCTCCACGAGCTGATGACGCGGAAGGGTGACTTCCTCACGTCGGCGGCCGTGGATCGGTTCGTGGGGACACTGGGGGCGCAACGCGTGATCCACGGGCACAGCACCCTGGGCGGCGTCTTCCACCTCGGCCCTGAGGACCGAACGCGACCGCACGTCTATGCGGACGGGCGGGTCACGGCGATCGACGGTGGGGTCTTCGAGGGCGGAGTCCTGATCCCGGTCGCGTGGTGAGCACTCTGGCCGGACGTGACTTCGGCCGCCCCCCGAGCGCCTAGTCCGACTCCTGCGCCGGATTCGGATCAGGATCCAGTGTGCTCAGCAGGGCGGCGCGGTACTCCTGCGCCGTCGGCGGTGTCTGGTCGGGGGAACCGAGAGTCGACGACGCGACGGCGCAGGGCCCTCCTGGTCGCCTCGGCAGCCAGTCGTCGGCGATCGACGAGGCGAGCTCACACAGCAGCCGTCGTGCGTCCTGCATGCAGATCTCGGGATCGTCCTCCAGGTCGGTGAGGGAGTAGACCGCGCGGAGGCCGGCATCGCGCCAGTCTCCCTCCTGGAGCTCGTTGCGCCCGGCGACGGCGATCACGGGCACGTCGTGCTGCGAGGTCGCCCGTGCTACGCCGATGGGGCCCTTGCCCCGCAGGCTCTGCGCGTCCAGCGATCCTTCGCCGACGATGACCAGGTCGGCGGTCCTCACGAGCCGATCGAAGCCGGTGAGCTCGAGGAGGAGGGCGGCTCCGGGGACCAGACGAGCTCCGCCCACGGCGGCCAGCCCGAAGGCGAGACCGCCGGCCGCGCCACCACCCGGCAGGTCGCGGAGGTCGGCGCCGGTCGTGGCCGCGACCGTGGCGGCCCAGTCCTCCAGGCGGTGCTCGAGAGCCGCCACCGTCGCCGCGTCCGCACCCTTCTGAGGCGCGAACACGGACGCGGCACCTGCTGGGCCCAGGAGAGGATTGTCGACATCGGAGGCGACCACGAGGTTCACCTCGGCCAGCCGAGGGTCGAGACACGTCGGTCGCTGGTCGAGTCGACGCGGAGAGCCATCGGCGGGCATCAGATCCACCCCCATGGCCCGGAGGGCTCCGGCGCCGCCATCGGTCGACGCGCTGCCGCCTGCGCCCACGACGATGCGGGTCGCCCCTCGTTCTGCGGCGGCCAGGATCAGCTCGCCGACCCCGCGGGTGGTCGCGCTCCGCGCGGTGCGGACGTCAGGCGGCCCGGGCAGCAGTCCGAGGCCGGCCGCGGCCGCCATCTCGAGGATCGCCACCTCGTCGCGGATCGCGAACGTCGCCTCCACGGGGTCCCCGAGCGGACCCGAGACCGTGACGTCCACGGCCTCGAAGCCCACCGACAGGGCCAGAGCGACGGTTCCCTCGCCTCCGTCAGCCACGGGATGTTGGACGACCTCGACTCCCGGTGGACGACCCAGCGCCTGTCCGAGGACGGCGGCTACCTCGTCGGCGGACAGGGAGCCCTTGAACTTGTCGGGGGCCACGACGACCCGGAACGGGCTCACTCCGCCGCCCGGTACCGCGCGGCCAACGCGACGTAGTCCCGTGCGTTCTGGGCGAGACCGTCGCGCTCCTCCGCGCTGAGCTCGCGTCGACGCTTGGCAGGAACGCCGGCGATGAGGCTGTTGGCCTCGAACTCGGCCCCTTCGAGTACGACGGACCCGGCGGCGACCAGGGAGCCGGGGCCGATCCGGGCGCCGTTGAGCACCACCGCGCGCATGCCGATGAGGGCGCCCGACCCGATCGAGCAGCCGTGCAGGACAGCTCCGTGCCCGACCGAGACCTGGGCTCCGACCGCGACCGGGAAGTCCGGATCCGCGTGCACCATCACGCCGTCCTGGACGTTGCTCTCCTCCCCGATCGAGATGGTGTCGCCGTCGGCGCGGAGGACGCTCCCGAACCACACGCTGGCGTCGCGCTCCATCAGGACGGCTCCCGCGAGCACGGCGGTGGGGGCCACCCAGGCTCGGGCATCGATGCTCGGGCTCGTCGAGCCCAGCGTGATTCTCATCCCGGCCCCTCAGACGATCGCGACCGGGTCGAGCATGGAACCGGTGGTGCCCTCGATCTTGAGGGGCAGTGCGACGAACAGGAACTCATAGACCTGCTCGGACGCCAGCTCCTCGAGGTAGATCCCCTCGAAGAGATAGATCCCGTTCTCGATCAGCAGCAAGGTGTGGACGGGCTGCGGGTTGGCGGGACTGCCCGGGTCGGGGGCCGGCTGGACCTCGTAGGTCTCGGTGTCGCTCCCGGTGGCGACGACTCCCTGGTCCAGCAGCCAGCGGGCGGCTGAGATGTCGGGTCCCGCGGTGGTGTGCAGCGCCATCTGCTCGGCGTCCGGCCAGGCACCCAGGTAGCCCGTCCGGATCAGCACGACGTCACCTCGCCCGATCTGGACTCCCTGGTGCTCGGCCACGGCCTGGAGCTGAGCGGCGTCGACAGGTTGGTGGGAGCGCAGCGCCTCAACGCCGAGGTAGCCCGGGACGTCGAGCAGGACCCCGCGCCGGATGAAGGGCGGCAGCCTGCTGCCGTCCCCCACGCGAGGGCCGCGGTCGCCGAGGTGCTCGCGGGCGTTGCCCCCGCCGAACCAGTGGTCGTCCTCGCCGATGGTCATGTGGGCCAGCGCGTCGACGTGGGCGCCGCTGTGCGCGGTGCCGCTGACGGTCTCGGCCATGTACTGCAGATTGACCTCGTTGTGCGGCCCCCACGGCTCGACCTGGTCGCCGCGCAGTCCGCTCGGGGTCCGATACATCGTCACCTGGAAGGGCGGGTGGGAGCCGAAGAGGGGCATCCCGGTGAAGCGCGGCAGGGCGAGCGAGAAGGTCCGCCCGGTCCGGGGCAGTCGCAGCGCGGCCAGGACCTCCTCCGGACTCTGGTCGCCGGCGGGGCCGACGTGCCGCAGGCCGGGGTTCGTCGGAGTGCTGTTCATCGGTCGAATCCTCCTCGAGTGGTCGATTATCGATAGTATCCATACCCTCGCACGCGAGGGAAGGTCGCCGGGAATCCCCTCGGATCCGACCCGTAGCGCCGGGTGGACGAGTGGCTTGACTCACATCGGCGCACCGTCTAGCGTCGATTATCGATAGAACGGCAGACGAACTTTCGAGAATCGAGCGCTGAATGACGCAGATGATGCAGGCACTGGTGGTGCAGGAGCCCAACGTGCTGGAGATCGCCGACGCTCCGGTGCCCGAGCCGGGCCGCAACGAGGTGCTTGCCAGGGTCCGGTCGGTCTCGATCTGCGGCACGGACGCGCACCTGATCAAGGGGGACTACCCCGGGTTCTGGCCGCCGGCGTTCCCGTTCACCCCGGGCCACGAGTGGGCCGGCGAGATCGTCGCGCTCGGCGAGGGCGCCCAGGCCTTCGGCTGGGAGGTCGGTGACCGCGTCGCCGGCACCAGCCACAACGCCTGCGGCGCCTGCCAGAAGTGCGTCGAGGGGCAGTACAACCTGTGCGAGAACTACGGGAAGCCCGGCCTCCACGCGCAGTACGGCCACAACGTCCAGGGCGTCAACGCCACCTACGCCGTACACCACGTCAAGACCATCTTCCGCCTGCCGGACGAGGTCAGCTACGACGTGGGCGCGCTCGTGGATCCGGCGAGCATCGCCCTGCACGTGGCGCGCCGCGGGAACATCCGTGCCGGCGACACGGTGGCCGTGACCGGCGCAGGAGCCGTGGGCCTCCTCGCCGCGGACGCTGCGCTCATCTGCGGGGCCGCGCGCGTGATCATGGTGGGTCGCGGACACCGGCTGCAGCGCGCCGGCGAGCTGGGCTTCGAGATGGTCGACACACGTGCGGGCGACCCGGTCGCCGCCGTACGGGACCTGACCGCCGGCCTCGGTGCCGACGTCGTGCTGGAGTGCGCGGGGGTCCCCGAGACCTTGACCTGGGCGATGGCGATGCTGCGCCGCGGAGGCCGCTGCGCGATGGTCGGCATCCCGACCGAGGACGTGAGCCTGAAGTGTCAGCCGCTGGTGCTCGACGAGCTCGAGCTGGTCGGCTCGCGGGCCTCGGCCGGTGAGATGCGTCGAGTGATGCCGTTCATCGCCAACGGAAGGATGCGAGCCGGCGAGCTCATCACGCACCACTTCCCGCTGGCGGAGTACGAGAAGGCGCTGGCCACCTTCAACGACCGTGCCAGCGGTGCCATCAAGATCATCGTGAACCCCTAGGGTCGCTGCCTCTCCACGGAAAGGACGGATGGTGCGCTACTACCGACCATCGACCACGGCGCAAGCTCTGGCCGCATTGGCCGACGAGCGGGAGACGTCGCGCGTGCTGGTGGGAGGGACCGACCTCCTGGTCGCGATGCGGCACCGGAAGGTCCAGCCCTCGCTCGTCGTCGACATCAAGCGCGTGCAGGACCTGGTCGACCCGACCTCCGTCGACGACCACGGCATCACCTTCGGGCCGACGGCCACCATGAGCGAGGTCATTGCGCACCCCGTCGTCCGCGACTGGTTCCCGTCTCTCGTGGAGGCGGCCGTGCTGGTGGGATCCGTGGCGATCAGAAACCGGGCAAGCATCATCGCGAACTCGGCGAACGGTTCGCCCGCGGCGGACACCTCGCCGGCGCTGGTCGCGCTCGATGCGTCGGTCACGATCAGCTCGACCTCGGGTGAGCGCACCTGCCCGCTGCGAGAGTTCTTCCTCGCACCGCGCAGCACCCGGTGCGGACCGGGAGAGATGGTGACGGCGCTGCGTGTGCCCCGGCCCGCCCCCGGCAGCTCGTCGGCCTTCGAGCGGATGACGCGCCGCCGTGGCGTCGACCTGGCGACCTGCAGCGTTGCTGCCGTCGTGGACGCCGACGGCCGGACGACGGCCGGACTGGGTGCCTTGGGGCCCGTCACCCTCCTGGGTGGACCAGTGGCGCCGTTCGACCTGTCCTCGAGCGAGCAGTTGGGCCAGGCCATCGAGTCGCTGCTGGAGCGGGCCACGCCGATCGGCGACGTCCGGGCCGGGCAGCGGTACCGGGCCGCGATGGCTCGGGTGCTCGCCGAACGTGCAGTCCTCCGGGCCGCCGAGCGCCGCACCCAGGCAGACGGAACGACAGGGAGAAGCTGATGACGCAATCTGACGCCCAGTCCGACGGCGCCCAGTCCGACGGCGCCCAGTCCAACGACATCGGGAGCGACATGGTCGAGGTCTCCTGCACCGTCAACGACGAGACCGTCCGATTCTCGGTGCCGCCCCACAGGACGCTGATGGATGCCTTGCGCTACGAGGTCGGTCTCACCGGGACGAAGACCTGCTGTGCGGAGGGCGAGTGCGGCGCCTGCACCGTCATCGTCGACGGGGACGGCGTGAACAGCTGCCTGATGCTCGCGGCCGAGGCGGATGGCCGCAGCATCCTCACGGTCGAGGGCCTGGGCGCGGACGAGCCGCACGGTCTCTGCGACCTTCAGGAGTCCTTCCTCGAGGCAGGCGCGGTGCAGTGCGGGTTCTGCATCCCGGGCCAGGTGATGGCGGCCGAGTGCCTGCTGCGGGCCAACCCGGACCCGTCGGTGGAGGAGATCCGCGAAGGCATGTCCGGCAACCTGTGTCGCTGCGCGGGCTACCAGCGCATCGTCTCCGCGGTCCAGCTGACGGCACAGAAGCGGGCGGAGCGATGACGGGCAAGCAGGCGCGCGCTGAGGTCTCCCACGCGACCATCGACGCCGAGCGCGCCATGACCGGCGCACCGCTCGACGACGAGCAGGCCGACGCCATGGCCGGGCAGCTGAAGGAGCGTCGGTCGCACGGCAACGCCTCCGGACTCGGCCCGTCGAGCGCGGTCGGAGCGCCGGTCCTGCGCTATGGCGGGAGTGACCGCGTCACCGGACGACAGGAGTTCCTGTCGGACCGGCGCTTCACCGACGCGGCGGAGGTTGTTCTGGTGACGGTGCCGGTGGGGAGCGCCGCCATCACCGGGGTCGACGGCCGCCGGGCTGCCGAGATGCCCGGGGTGATCGCGGTGGTCGGCGCAGCCGACCTGCCGCAGCCGGTGCCGCGCTTCGGGATCTCGCACCAGGACCGTCCGGTCCTCGCCGACGGCGAGGTGATCTTCCACGGCGAGCCGGTCGCGGCCGTCGTCGCCGAGACCCGCGACCAGGCCGAGGCGGCCGCGCGGGAGGTCGAGGTGGCCTACACCGAGCGGGCGGGTGTGTTCGACCTGGACCAGGCCCTGGCGCCCGGAGCGCCGTTGGTGCGCGAGCCGGACCTGCGACCCGCGGACGACGAGAACCGTCATTCCAACGTCCTCGAGACCGCGCTGTACGAGTGGGGCGACGTGGTGCAGGCGAGTGCCGCGGCGGACGTCGTGGTGGAGAACACCTACACCTTCCCGATGGTCACTCACTTCCCGATCGAACCGGGGGGCAGCGTCGCCGTCCCGACGGACGCGGGCGGTGTGGAGATCCACTCCCCGGTCCAGCACCCCTACCTGCTGCAACGCACGATCGCGAAGGTCATCGACCTCCCCCTCGCCAAGGTCCGGGTATGTGCTCCGGACCCCGGTGGCGGCTTCGGTGGCAAGCAGACGCCGCGCCTGGAGCCGTTGCTCGCGTTCCTGGCGCTCAGGACGGGCCGAACCTGCCGCCTGGTGCTGTCGCTCGAGCAGACCTTCCAGATGATGCGCCGGGCCTCGTGCCGGGTGAAGGCACGCACCGGGTTCGCCGCTGACGGCTCCCTGGTCTTCCACGAGCTGGAGTGCGACTACCTCATCGGAGCCTACGCAGACGTCGCGCCGCGTGTGATGACGAAGGGCAGCTATGTGGGCGCCGGTCCCTACCGGATCCCCAACGTCCGGACGTTCTCGCGGGCGGTGATGTCGAACACGACACCGAGCACCGCCTTCCGTGGGTTCGGGTGTCCCCAGGTCGCCTGGGCGACCGAATCGCAGATGGATGCGGGTGCCCGCGAGCTCGGGCTCGACGCGCTGCAGGTGCGCCGGCGCAATCTCGTGGACCAGGGCGAGGCGTTCTTCCGCGGTCCCTTCGAGGCGACGGCCGACGGCCGCTGGCACGAGGCGCTCGAGAAGGCCGCGGACCTGATCGGGTGGGGCGAGCCGCTCGCGCCCAACCGCGGTCGAGGAATCGCGGTCGCCATCAAGCCCGGGGCTACGTCGGGACTGTCGCAGAGTCTCGTGCGACTGCTCGCCGACGGCAGCGCCATCGCCTACTCCGGCACCTCGGACATGGGCCAGGGAGCGCGCACGCTCTGGCAGCAGATCCTCGCCCACGAGCTCGGCACCTCGTTGGAGAAGATCCGCGTGGTGAGCGGCGACACCGGCATCGTGCCGTTCGACCTGCAGACCTCGGCCAGCCGCTCGACGGTGTTCATGGGCAACGCCGTGCTCGAGGCGTGCCGCGACATCCGCCAGCGCGTGCTGAGGCTGTTCGCCGAGTCGACCGGGGTCGACGAGGCGCTGCTCTCCGAGGCGCCGGGCGTGCTCATCACCCCGGATGGCGAGATCCCCCTGCTGGAGGCCTCCCGCATCGCCCTCGGGGCGTTGGGCGGGGAGTTCCTCGGGCAGGGCACGGCCCGGATGCGGGGTCGCAAGGGCCATCCGCTCGGTGGGGACGCCGCCTTCTACGAGTTCAACTGTGCGGCCGTCGAGGTCGAGGTCGACTTCGAGACCGGCGAGCTGCTCTTGCACAAGTACGTCTCGGTCAGCGATGTCGGCACCGAGCTCAACCCGCTCCAGGTGGTGTCCCAGGACGAGGGCGCCGCGATCATGGGGCTCGGCCACAGCCAGATGGAGCAGCTCCTCCTCGACGAGCACGGGGTGATCCGCAACCTGGGTGCGCTCGACTACCGGATCCCGACCTTCAAGGACGTTCCGGTCGAGCTGGTCACGCACGGCGTCGAGAACCACGACGGCCCCGGGCCCTACGGATCCAAGGGCATCAGCGAGGGCGCACTGCTGTGCACGTCGGGAGCTCTCGGGTCAGCAGTCAGCGACGCGATCGGGCTGCCGATCCGCGACCTTCCCCTGACCCCAGAGCGGGTCTGGACGACCCTCAACCCGGACGGGGCCGAGGCCGGGAACGGCTAGCCACACCAGATGACACGAGCGGGTGCCAGCGCCCGCGAGCAATCCACCAATGCGAGCGATCGGAGAACTGAGATGGAACGCAAGCCTGTTGTATGTCTTGCCGGAACGTTGGACACCAAGGGCACCGAGTACGCCTATGTGAGGGACTGCCTGCTCGCCGCCGGGGTGGACGTCTTCGTCGTCGACTGCGGCGTCCTGGGCGAGCCGCTGTTCGAGCCCGACATCGGCGCGGCCCATGTCGCCCGGCAGGCAGGGATCAGTCTGGAGGACTTCAAGTCCGGGGTCGAGGGTGCCGGAGGCCGAGCGCTCGCCATCACACAGATGGGTGGGGGACTGCAGAAGGTGCTCGAAGAGCTGGTCGCGCAGGACCGGGTCGACGCGGTGATCGGCCTGGGTGGGACTGGTGGGACCGACCTGCTCAGCGCTGCGCTGAAGGATCTGGGGCTGGGCTTCCCGAAGCTGATCGTCAGCACGATGGCGTCGAACAACACGCGCCCCTATGTCGGGCACTCCGACATCATCATGGCCAACGCCGTCACCGACATCGCCGGTATCAACAGCATCTCCAAGCAGGTGCTGGGCAACGCCGCCAATGCGGCAGCGGGGATGGCCATGGGCAGGGCGCACATCCAGGCCCAGGCGGAGGCCAGCAAGCCGCTGGTGGCGGTCTCGATGTTCGGAGTGACCACCCCGGGGGTCATGCGGATCCGCGGTCGTCTCGAGTCCGAGGGCTTCGAGGTCGTCACGTTCCACGCGGTCGGCGAGGGAGCGGGGATGGAGCACCTGATCGACCACGGGGCGATCGACGGACTGATCGACTACACGCTCCCGGAGGTCCTCAACCACTGGAACAACGGAATCTTCGACCCGGGCTGTGAGCGGATGGCGGCTGCGGTCCGGACCGGGATCCCCCAGGTGGTCGTGCCGGGCGCGATGGAGTGCTTCAACTTCGGTGCGGTGGAGACGATCCCGGCGGAGTTCAACACGCCGGAGCGCAACGTGCTGATCCACAACCCGAACATCACCTCGCTCAC
>JBAWHI010000378.1:0-3737 GCA_049593675.1 Nocardioides sp. | reverse complement strand
GTGCCGGGAGACGTCACGTGCACGAGGTCGGGCCCGAAGGCGTCCAGCGCATCGCGCACCTGCGATCCCGGCTTGTCGAGCGGCCGGATGCGGGAGATCCGGCAGCCGCGGTAGGAGGTCAGGCCGGGTCCCGGAGCGATGACGAGCGCCTGGTGTCCTCGGTCGACCAGACCGTCGAGGACCGACTTCACGGTCGTCGTCGTGCCGTCGGCGGCGGGGAAGAAGGTCTCGGTCACCAGCGCGATCCGCATGCCGGCACTGTCGCCGCCGGGGATGGCCGGGTCGCTGCGCGCAGGTGGCTGTCGGGTGAACCGCCTCGGACGAGGCGGAGGTGGAACGTGTTCTCGGCTTTCTCGGTGTGGGCCCTTTCACATCCGGCGCGAACTGTGCAGACTCACCCAGACACGGGACCACCCGACCACCGGAGGTGGCGATGGCGTCGACCGACGCTCGCGAGACGACGGATCCAGGATCGACAGGCGTCAACGGGCCCACCCGGGCCCGTCTCGGGGTGAAGACCCTGCGCACCGACACCTGGTGGCTCTACCCGGCAGTGACGTTCGTGGTCTTCTCCGCGTTCATCATCTACGCCACGTGGCGCGCGTTCTCCGGTGCCAACTACTTCTCCGAGCCCTACCTGTCGCCGTTCTACTCGCCGTGCCTCTCGACCTCGTGCGTCGAGGGAGCCTCGGACTTCGGACAGCCGTTCGGCTGGTGGCCGCTGTCGCCGGCGCTGATCATCTTGATCTTCCCGCTGGGCTTCCGGCTCACCTGCTACTACTACCGCAAGGCCTACTACCGGGCGTTCTGGCTCTCGCCGCCCGCGTGCGCCGTGGCCGAGCCGCACGGCAGGTACACCGGCGAGACCCGGTTCCCGCTGATCGCGCAGAACATCCACCGCTGGTTCTGGTACGCCGCGGTCGTGGTCAGCCTGGTGCTCACCTATGACGTCCTGCTCGCCTTCGGACCGGCCGAGGGCGAGTCCGACGGCATCCATATGGGCCTGGGCACGCTGCTGATGCTGATCAACGTGGTCTTCATCTGGGCCTACACGCTGGGCTGCCACTCGTGTCGCCACATCATGGGCGGGCGGCTGCGGCACTTCTCCAAGCACCCGGTCCGCTACCGAGCATGGACGTGGGCGTCGAAGCTGAACGGCCGGCACGCGCAGTTCGCGTGGTACTCGCTGTTCTCGATCGCGATCGTCGACTTCTACATCTACCTGCTCGCGACCGGCACCATCGACGACCTGCGATTCTTCTGAGGAGCTGAGCCAAGCTGATGAGTGACCGGCACCCGATGACGGGCAACCTGATGTCCGGGTCGAGCGAGGGCGGCATGGAGCGTCACCAGTACGACGTCGTGGTGGTCGGCGCCGGAGGGGCCGGCCTGCGGGCCGCGATCGCCGCGCACGAGGCGGGCGCCCGCACCGCGGTGCTCTGCAAGTCGCTGCTCGGCAAGGCGCACACCGTGATGGCCGAGGGTGGGATCGCGGCCGCCATGGGCAACCGCTGGCCCGAGGACAACTGGGAGGTGCACTTCCGCGACACGATGCGTGGCGGGAAGATGCTGAACAACTGGCGGATGGCCCAGCTGCACGCCCAGGAGGCGCCCGAGAGGGTGCAGGAGCTCGAGGACTGGGGAGCGCTCTTCGACCGCACCGACGACGGCCTCATCTCGCAGCGCGACTTCGGCGGCCACAAGTACGCCCGGCTCGCGCACGTCGGCGACCGCACCGGTCTGGAGATGATCCGCACGCTCCAGCAGCGCACCGTCCAGCTCGGCATCGACGTGTTCATGGAGTTCACGGTCACCGAGCTGATGAAGGACGAGGAGCGCGTCTCGGGTGCCTTCGGCTACTGGCGCGAGAGCGGACGCTTCGTGCTCTTCGAGGCTCCGACCGTCATCTTGGCGACCGGTGGCATCGGGAAGTCCTTCAAGGTCACCTCCAACTCGTGGGAGTACACCGGCGACGGGCACGCGCTGGCGATGCGCGCCGGTGCCTCGCTGATCAACATGGAGTTCGTGCAGTTCCATCCGACCGGGATGGTGTGGCCTCCCTCGGTGAAGGGGCTCCTGGTCACCGAGTCGGTGCGCGGTGACGGCGGGATCCTGAAGAACTCCGAGGGCAAGCGCTTCATGTTCGACTACATCCCGGAGTTCTTCCGGGCGGAGACCGCGGACACCGTCGAGGAGGCGGACCGGTGGTACGACGACAAGGCGAACAACCGGAGACCACCCGAGCTGCTGCCGCGTGACGAGGTGGCGCGTGCCATCAACTCCGAGATCAAGGCCGGACGGGGGTCACCGCACGGAGGCATCTACCTCGACATCGCGTCACGTCGCTCGGCGGAGTTCATCCGCAAGCGGCTGCCCTCGATGTACCACCAGTTCAAGGAGCTCGCCGACGTCGACATCACGGCGGAGCCGATGGAGATCGGGCCGACCTGTCACTACGTGATGGGCGGTGTCGAGGTCGACGCCGACACCCAGGAGAGTGCGGTCACGGGGCTGTACGCCGTGGGGGAGTGCTCGGGCGGGATGCACGGCTCGAACCGGCTCGGCGGCAACTCGCTCGGCGACCTGCTCGTGTTCGGCAAGCGCGCCGGTGAGGCCGCTTCGGCGTACGCCGCGGGCCTCGGTGCGGCACGCCCCGTGGTGTCCGAGGACGACGTGCAGGCGGCGAAGCAGAGCGCGCTGGCGCCGTTCGAGGTCGAGGGGGGCGAGAACCCCTACACGATCCAGCACGACCTGCAGCAGGCGATGAACGACCTGGTCGGCATCATCCGCAACGGCGAGGAGCTCTCCCGGTCGCTCGAGGAGATCGAGGCGTTCAAGGTGCGAGCGAGCACGATGGTCGTGGAGGGCCACCGGCAGTACAACCCGGGCTGGCACCTCGCCCTCGACCTGCGCAACATGCTGATCGTCTCGGAGGCCATCGCGAAGGCGGCGCTGGCCCGCGAGGAGTCTCGCGGGGGCCACACGCGCGACGACTTCCCGCAGACCGACCACGAGGTGTGGGGGACCAAGAACCTGGTGGTCACCCTCGATGCCGGGGGCGCCGGCGTTGACCTGTCCGAGAAGCCGCTCCCGGTGATGCCGGACGAGCTCACGAAGTACTTCCAGGAGAAGTGACATGGGCTACGACCTGAAGATGCGGATCTGGCGCGGCGACCAGGACGGCGGCGACCTCGGCGACTACACCGTCGAGGTGTCCGAGGGCGAGGTCGTCCTCGACGCGCTCCACCGGGTCCAGGCGACCCAGGCGGGCGATCTGGCGATCCGATGGAACTGCAAGGCGGGCAAGTGCGGGTCCTGCTCGGCCGAGATCAACGGCCGGCCGCGACTGCTGTGCATGACGCGGCTCTCCGACTTCGAGCCGACCGAGACGATCACGGTCACCCCGATGCGGAGCTTCCCGGTGATCCGCGACCTGGTGACCGACGTGTCCTACAACTACGAGAAGGCCAAGGAGCTGCCGTACGCCGAGCTGCCGCCGCGCGACGCCGACGGCAAGCGGCGGATGGCGCAGATCGATGTCGAGCGGGGCCAGGAGTTCCGCAAGTGCATCGAGTGCTTCCTGTGCCAGGACACCTGCCACGTCATCCGCGACCACGAGGACAACAAGCCGGCCTTCGCCGGGCCGCGGTTCTTCCTGCGCTACGCCGAGCTCGACATGCACCCCCTCGACACCCACGACCGGCGGGCGCTCGCCCAGGGCGCCGCCGGGCTCGGGA
>JBAWHI010000377.1:0-11152 GCA_049593675.1 Nocardioides sp. | reverse complement strand
CGCGAGCCGGTCGCGCAGCACCAGGTCGTCGAACGCCCCGTTGGCCCGGGCGAGCTCGATCACCCCGGCCAGCTCGCGGTCGAAGCCGACCACCTGGGCGAGCACCGAGACCCCGCGCTCGAAGCCGAGCAGCGCCATCGCGACCCGCCAGCCCTGACCCGGCTCCCCCACGACCAGGTCGGCCGCGGTCCGCGCACCGGTGAAGAAGACCTCGTTGAACTCCGAGCCACCGGTGAGCTGCTCGATCGGGCGGATCTCGACGCCGTCCTGGTCGAGCGGGACGAGCAGGAAGGACAGGCCGTGGTGTCGCTCGGATCCCGGCTCGGAGCGGCACACCACGAACGCCCACTGGCTGAGGTGCGCGTTGGACGTCCACACCTTCTGTCCGTCGATCACCCAGCTGCCGCCGTCCAGGCGGGCCCTGGTCTGCACGTTGGCCAGGTCGGAGCCGGCGTTCGGCTCCGAGTAGCCCTGCGCCCAGAGCTCCTCGACCGCGACGATCCGGGGCAGGAAGCGGGCCTTCTGCTCCTCGGTGCCGAAGGCCATCAGGGTCGGTCCGAGCAGCTCCTCGCCGAGGTGGTTGACCCGGACGGGAGCGCCGGCGCGGGCGTACTCCTCGTGGAAGATCACCTGCTGGAAGAGACTCAGCCCGCGGCCCCCGTGCTCCTCCGGCCAGCCGACGCAGGTCCAGCCGTGCTCGGCGAGCAGCCGGTTCCACGCGACCCGCTCGTCGTGCGCCTCGTGGTCGCGACCGGCGCCGCCGAGACCGCGCAGGGCGGCCCAGTCGCCGGTCAGGTGCTCCTCGAGCCAGCCCCGCACCTCGGCGCGGAAGGCCTGGTCCTCCTCGGAGTAGGTCAGGTCCACGAGTGCTACCCTACCAAGCAATTGCTTGGTTAGCTGTCGGAGGTGACATGGACCGCACGATCCCGCGCGTGCTCCGCTCTGCCGCGAAGCGATTCGCGACCCGCCCGGCGTATGTCGAGGGCGACCGGACGGTCAGCTTCGCCGCCCTGCTCGAGCGGGTCCGGCGCACCGCGGCCGGGCTCCGCGCCGGCGGCCTGCGACCTGGTGGCCGGGTGGTCATCTGGGCACCCAACAGCATCGAGTGGGTCGTAGCGGCCCTGTCCACGTCGTACGCCGGTGGCACACTCGTGCCAGCCAACTCCCGCTACACCGGCCATGAGGTCGCCGAGCTCGTCGACCGCACCGGTGCCGTCCTGGTGATCGTCTCCGACGGCTTCCTCGGCCGGACCCAGATCGCCGACCTGCGCGCCGCCAGTGCCCTCACCACCGTGGCCGGGGTGCTCGACATCGCCGACCTGGCCGGGGTCGAGACCGAGCCCGGCGACATCGACGACGTCGCCGCTGCGGTCTCCCCCGACGACGTCGCCGACATCCTGTTCACCTCGGGCACCACCGGCCGGCCGAAGGGGGCGATGTCGGCCCACCGACAGACCGTGGGCGTGGCCGCTGCGTGGGGTGAGCTCGGCGGCGTCACCGCCGAGGACCGCTACCTCGTGATCAGCCCGTTCTTCCACTCCTTCGGCTACAAGGTCGGCATCATCACCGGCCTGATCACCGGCGCTGCGCTCTACCCGGTCGCCACGTTCGACGTCGAGGCGACGATGCGGCTGATCGAGTCCGAGCAGATCACCGTGATCCCGGGCTCGCCGACGATCTATCAGTCGCTCCTGGCTGCTCCCGGCCGGCACGACCACGACCTCTCGTCGCTGCGGCTCGCCGTGACCGGCGCCTCCGTCGTGCCGGTGGTGCTGATCGAGCGGACCCGTGCCGCCGCCCCCGAGGGTCTCGGCATCGACCAGGTCGTGACCGCCTTCGGCATGACCGAGGCGGTCGTGGTGACGATGGCACGTGAGGGCGACCCCGCCGAGCTCGTGGCCACGACCTGCGGTCGGGCCATCCCGGGCATGGAGGTCCGCATCGCCTCCGCGGACGGGACGGGCGAGGGCGAGCTCCTCGTCCGCGGCGACTACGTCATGCTCGGCTACCTCGACGACCCGGCGGCCACGGCCGAGGCGATCGACGCCGACGGTTGGCTGCACACGGGGGACATCGGCGTCCTGGACGACGAGGGCAACCTGTCGATCACCGACCGGCTCAAGGACATGTACATCTCCGGCGGCTTCAACGTCTATCCCGCCGAGGTCGAGCAGGCACTCGCGCGGATGGACGGGGTGAGCGACGTCGCCGTCGTCGGCGTGCCCGACGAGCGGATGGGCGAGGTCGGCAGGGCCTACGTGGTGGCCGCCGTCGGAAGCACCGTCGCGCCCGACGACGTGATCGCCTTCGCGAAGGAGCGCCTCGCGAACTTCAAGGTGCCGCGGCAGGTCGAGCTCATCGACGCGCTCCCCCGCAACCTGTCCGGCAAGGTGCTCAAGACGGAGCTGAGGAAGTAGTGGACCTGAACCTGAGTGAGTCCGAGCTGGCCTACCGCGAGGAGGCCCGGGCCTGGCTGGCCGACCACGTGCCGACCGAGCCCCTGCCGTCGATGGACACCGCCGACGGCTTCATCGCCCACCAGGAGTGGGAGCAGCGGCTGGCGGACGCCCGCTGGTCGGTGGTGAGCTGGCCGGCGGCGTACTGCGGCCGCGAGGCATCGCTGGTGGAGTGGGTAATCTTCGAGGAGGAGTACTACCGCGCAGGAGCCCCCGGGCGGGTCAGCCAGAACGGCATCTTCCTGCTCGCGCCGATCATCTTCGACCACGGGACGCCTGAGCAGCAGGACCGGTTCCTGCCGACGATGGCCACCGGCGAGCGGATCTGGGCCCAGTGCTGGTCCGAGCCGGAGGCCGGCTCCGACCTCGCGTCGCTGCGCTCGACCGCGACCCGCGACGACGAGCGCGGCGGCTGGCTGCTCAACGGCCAGAAGACCTGGTCGTCGCGGGCGTCGTTCGCCCACTGGGGATTCGGGCTCTTCCGCTCCGACCCACAGGCGCAGCGCCACGCCGGCCTGACCTACTTCCTCTTCCCGCTCGACGCCGAGGGCGTCACGGTGCGCCCGATCGCGCAGCTCGACGGCGAGGCCGGCTTCGCCGAGGTCTTCTTCGAGGACGTCTTTGTCCCGGACGCCGACGTGCTCGGCGATCCCGGTGACGGCTGGCGGGTCGCGATGAGCACCGCCGGCAACGAGCGCGGCCTCTCGCTGCGCTCCCCCGGCCGGTTCTGCGCGGCCGCCGACCGGCTGGTCGAGCTCTACCGCTCCGTGCCCGCCCCGTCCCACGCGGACGGCGTGGTGGACGCGTGGATCAAGGCGCAGGCCTACCGTCTCTACACCTGGGGCACGGTGACCCGACTCGCCGCGGGTGGCGACATGGGTGCGGCCGGATCGGTCAACAAGGTCTTCTGGTCCGAGCTCGACATCGCGCTGCACGAGACCGCGCTCGGGCTGCTCGGGGCGGAGGCCGAGGTCGAGTCGCCCTGGCTGGACGGCTACACGTTCTCGCTGTCCGGCCCGATCTATGCCGGCACCAACGAGATCCAGCGCAACATCGTCGCCGAGCGGATCCTCGGCCTGCCGCGCGAGCCCAAGGGGGCCAAGAAGTGAAGTTCGTCCTCGACGCCGACCAGCGCGACTTCGCTGCGTCCCTCGACAAGCTGCTCGCCTCGTCCGACACCGTCGCGGTGGCGCGGGCCTGGGCGGACGGCGACTCCACACCGGGTCTCGCGCTCTGGGCCCGACTGGCCGAGCAGGGCGTGCTGTCGCTGGCCACCGACGCCACTCCCGTCGAGCTCGCTGTCGCCTTCGAGAAGCTCGGCTGGTACGCCGTCCCCGGCCCATGGGTCGAGTCCGCGGCCTATCTGCCGGCCGCCCTGGGCCACGAGGTCGAGGGCATCGCCACGGTCGCGCTGCCGCCGCACGTGCCCTTCGCCCTGGACGCGGACGTCGCCGACCAGGTCTTCGTCGGGAGCACACCGGCGACCTCGGTCGGCGAGTCGGTCGGGTCGGTCGATCGGACCCGCCGGCTGTTCCGCGTGAGCGGCGAGGGTGAGGTCGATCGCGATGCCTTCGACCTGGCCGTGCTGGCGAGCGCGGCGCAGCTGCTCGGCGCCGGCGAGCGGGTGCTCGCCGACTCGGTGGCCTACGTGAAGCAGCGGCGCCAGTTCGGCCGCGAGATCGGCTCCTACCAGGCGATCAAGCACGCGCTCGCCGACGTCCGCATCGGGCTCGACTTCGCCCGGCCGCTCGTCCACGGCGCGGCACTCGGCGAGGTCGGCGTCTCCGCGGCCAAGGTCGCCTGCGGCGACGCGGCGTACCGCGCGTCCCGGACCGGCCTCCAGGTGCACGGCGCGATCGGCTACACCCAGGAGTTCGACCTGAGCCTGTTGATCACCAAGATCCGTGCCCTCACGACGGCGTGGGGCACGCCCGAGCTCCATCGGGCGCGGATCCTCGAGCAGCTCGGAGCGAGCTGATGGAGTTCGCGCTCGCCGAGGAGCAGGCAGAGCTCGCGGCGACCGTGCGCTCGCTGCTCGACAGACGTGCGGACCCGCGGGTCGCGACCTACGACACGGCGCTGTGGCAGACGCTCTGCGAGCAGATCGGCGTCGCAGCCCTCGCCGTCCCCGAGGCGTACGACGGATTCGGCGCCTCGCTCTTCGAGACCTCGATCGTGCTCGAGGAGCTCGGCCGGTCGCTCGTGCCGACGCCGTTGCTCTCCTCGCTCGTCACTGCCGAGGCCCTGCTCGCCGGGGCGGACGAGGATGCGAAGGCCCGGCTGCTGCCCCGCATCGCGGCCGGCGAGGTCGCGGCCTTCGCCGACGGGAACGGTCCGGTGCTCGACGGCGACCTCGCCACCATCGTGGTCGTGGCCACCGACGACGGGCTGTTCGAGGTCGCACCCGACGACGCCACGAGAGCCTGGGTCCCGACGATGGACCAGACGATCCGACTGGCGAGCGTGACCGCCGACCTCGGTTCGGCCACCCGGATCGGCGACGGTGCGGCCGCGCGGGATCGGGCCCGCCTGGTCGGTGCGGTCGGCTGCGCTGCGCTCGCGACCGGCCTCTCGGCACGGGCCTTGGAGATGACGGTCGGCTACACCCAGGAGCGGGTCCAGTTCGGTCGGCCGATCGGCTCCTTCCAGGCGCTCAAGCACCGGATGGCCGACCTGCTGGTGCTGGTCGAGATGTCCCGCTCGGCGTCCTGGGCCGCGTCGTACGCCCTCGCGAGCGGAGCCGACGACGCCGAGCGGCTCGTGCACGTCGCGGCCTCCTACTGCAGCGAGGCGGCGTCCGCCGTCGCCGGCGAGACCATCCAGCTGCACGGCGGCATCGCCATCACCTGGGAGCACGACGCCCACCTGGTCTTCAAGCGTGCGCACGCACTCGGCCAGCTCTTCGGCGCTCCGCACGAGCACCGGGCCGCGCTCGCCCTCTGAGCCCGTCCCGCCTGCCGGACGTCGCACCTGCTCCGCATCGCGGTCAAGGCCTGTTCCAGGTCTGTTGACGACCCGTGGGCGAGCCGTTACCGAGCGCTCTGGACCGTTCGGGTGCGTTCCGGCGGAAACCACACCCGTCACGCCCGTCACTCCTAGCCTCTCCCCCATGATCACGTTCAGGGGCACTCCGTCGGACCTCGACCTGCGCATCGACCTCCAGCTCGACCGGCAGGTCGACCGACTCGGCGAGCCCCGCGACCAGTGGCCGGCCTCGACCGCGAATCCGCGTCGCACGACCTGGACGGGCTTCGCCAAGGCCGACCCGGACCGGCTCCCGGCGAGCTGACGGCCGGCCGGCGCGAGCGACCGGCCTCAGCGCTGGTCGGTCGAGCGATACTCACCGCGGTAGAACAGCAGCGGCTCCTGCTCGCCGTCGTCGTGGGTGACCAGGTCGACGACCCGGCCGATCACGACGTAGTGGTCGCCGGCCTCGTGCACCGTGTGGATGGTGCAGTCGATGTGGCCGAGCGCCCCCTCGAGCATCGGCGATCCGGTGCGGGGCGAGGGCGTCCACTTCACATCGGCGAACTTGTCCGCCCCGCGACTGGCCATCGTGTTGGACAGCTCGGCCTGGTCCGCGGCGAGGAAGTTCACGCAGAACCTGCCCGAGCGCTGGATCAGCGGCCACGAGCGTGAGCTCTTCGCCGGCAGGAACAGCACCAGCGGTGGCTCCAGCGAGACACTCGAGAACGACTGGCACGTGAGCCCGACCGGCTCGTCGCTGCTGATCGTCGTCACCACCGTGACCCCCGAGGCGAAGCGCCCGAGCGCATCACGGAACCGACGGGCCTCCGCGAGCGCGGACGGGTCGTCGGGGACCGCGACGTCCTCACCGGGGCGGAACTCGAAGTCCACGTCCTGGTCGCCCAACCACGAGTTGATCAGCTCGGGACTGGGCCAGGTCGCCCGGGCGTCGGGGCTCATCCCGTCCGGGATCTCCCTGTCCGATGATCGAGCGTCCGATGATCGAGCGTCCGAGGCCATGTCGTCAGTCTGTCACTGGGCGCCGGCGCCGAAGTCGTGGCCCCAGTAGGACACCGCGGTCGACTCGCGGGCCACCCAGCGCCCGTCGTCGACCGTGAGGCCGTCGGTGCCGAACTCGACGTCGAAGCCGCCGGGCGACTTCACGTAGAACGACACCATCTCGTCGTTCATGTGCCGACCGAGCGTGGCCGAGAGCGGCGCCTGGTGCTTGCGCACCCGCTCCAGCGCACGACCGACGTGGTCCAGCTCGTCGACCTCGAGCATGATGTGCACGCACTTGGCCGGGTTGGGCATCGGCAGGAACGCCAGCGAGTGGTGCCGTGGGTTCACGCCGAGGAAGCGCAGCCACACCTTCGAGCCGGGCTCCTTGCCCACGAACTCCCCCGGCATGCTCATCGAGTCCCGCAGCCGGAAGCCGAGCACGTCGGCGTAGAAGCGCAGCGCCTCCACGTCGTCGGTCACCGGCAGCACGATGTGGCCCATGCCCTGGTCGCCGGTGACGAACCGGGCGGCGTACGGCGTGACGATCGGCCGCGACTCGTA
The DNA here is from genome assembly GCA_049593675.1 of Nocardioides sp. Taxonomy (GTDB): domain Bacteria; phylum Actinomycetota; class Actinomycetes; order Propionibacteriales; family Nocardioidaceae; genus Nocardioides. Next base: position 4,166 of record JBAWHI010000377.1, on the reverse strand, counting down.
GGTGATGCCGTGGAAGAGCTCGAAGACGTTGTCGAAGGGGTCGCTGAAGCGGATCAGCTCCTGGACCCGGCGCTCGTCCAGCTCGTCCCGGGTGCCCTCCTCGAAGGCGACGCCGGCCTTCTGGAGGTGCTCACGGGCCTCCTGCAGGGCGCGGTGGTCGGCCACCTCCCACCCGACGCAGTCGAGCTGGTCGACCTCGGCGGGGAAGACCACCAGGCGCGCGGAGACCTCGTCGATCCGCCAGTACTGATGGGTCGGGTCCGGGCCGCGACCGGCGGCGAGCCCGAGCACCTTGCCGGCGAACGTCGTCCACTGGTCGAGGTCCGTGCTGGCCACGCGGACGTAGCCCATGGACTTGATGTCGATCATCGCGTCCCCTCCGGTGATCGCGCCTGTCGAGATTCGACGTGGCGAGCGAGGAAGGCCGTCGACAGCTCGGCGAACTCGTCGGCCGCCTCGATCTGTGCCCAGTGACCGCAGTTCGGGAACACGTGGAGCTGGGCCTTCGGGATCAGCTTGAGCGCGGCGAAGGCGCCGTCGAGCGGGTTGACGCGGTCCTCGCGCCCCCAGGTGAGCAGGGTGTGCTTGCGCAGCCGGTGGGCCTCGCGCCAGAGCATCCCGTCCTCGGCGGTCTCCGGGTTCCAGAACGACATGCCCATCGAGCGCATCGCCTCCTGGGCACCGGGCGCGGTCGCATCGGCGAACCGCTCCTCGACCAGCTCGTCGGTGACCAGCGCCTGGTTGACGACCATGGTCGAGATGAACGCGCGCAGGTTGTCGCGGGACGGCTCGGCTCCGAACTCCATCAGCCGTTGCACGCCCTGGGTCGGGTCGGCGTGGAAGAGGTTGAGCGACAGACCGCCCGGGCCCATCAGCACCAGCCGCCCCACCCTGTCGGGGTGGGTGAGGGCGAGCCGCATCGCCGTCCCCCCGCCCAGGCTGTTGCCGAGCAGGTGGATCCGGTCGATGCCGAGCTCGTCGAGCAGGGCGACGACGTGGTCGGCGGCGTGGCGGTAGTAGTTGCCCACGACGGGCGGCTTGTCGGAGCCGCCGAAGCCGGGCTGGTCCACGAGCAGGGTCCGGAACGACGTGGCGAACCTCGGCAGCGCACCGCCGAAGTTCGACCACGCCGATGCTCCCGGCCCACCGCCGTGCAGCATCACGAGCGGCAGTCCGCCGCCCACGTCGGTGACCTCCCCCGCCTCGTAGTAGTTGAGGGTGATCGCGTTGACCGTCGCGGATCGCTGGACGTCGTCCTTGGTGATCGTCACTCAGTACATCCCCGGGTCGACCTTGTGCCCGAACGCGTGGGCGCCGTACATCTGCAGCGCGCGCTCGGGGTCGTTGGCGGCGTGCACGCGGCCGGCGTGCGCGTCGCGCCAGGCTCGCTGGAGGTAGGTGCCCTGGGCGAGCGCCCGTCCGCCGGAGGCCTCGAAGAGCGAGTCGATCGCATCGATCGCGCGCTGGGTGCCGAGCACCTGGTCACGGCGCACCCGCAGCCGCAGCTCGAGCGGGATCTTCTCGCCCCGCTCGACGCACGCCTGCTCCTCACGGATGTTGGCCACCAGCAGCGCCCACGCGGCGTCGATCTCGGAGGACGCCCGGGCGATGCGCACGGCCGCGAACGGGTCGAGCGCCGCCTTCTCCCCCAGGTAGGCCGCGCGCACCCGCTTCTGCTGCATGTCCACGTGCTCGGCATACGCACCACGGGCCATGCCGATGATCGGGGTGGTGATGGTGCCGGTGAAGATCGAGTGGAACGGGAGCTTGTAGAGGTCGGAGGCGTTCTGCTCCTGACCCGGGCCGAAGCAGCGACCGGTGTCGCCCATCGAGAGCGTGAACGCGTCGGGCACGAAGACGTCCTCGACCACGATGTCGTTGGACCCGGTCCCCGACAGGCCGACCATGTGCCAGACGTCGTTGATCGTGTAGTCGGCGCGCGGCACCAGGAAGGTCCGGAAGTCCACCACGTTGCCGTCGCCGTCGAAGACCAGGCCGCCGAGCAGCACCCACCCGCAGTGGTCGCAGCCGGAGGAGAAGCTCCACTTGCCCGACAGCGTGAAGCCGCCGTCGGTGACGACCGCCTTGCCGGTCGGCGCGTACGACGAGCTCAACCGGGTCGACGTGTCGGACCCCCACACGGCCTGCTGGGCCTCGTCGGTGAACAGCGCCACCTGCCACGGGTGCACGCCGACCACGCTGGAGACCCAGCCGGTCGACCCGCACGCCCCGGCGATGTCGCGGACCGCGGTGTAGAAGTCGACGGGGTCGGACTCGAAGCCGTCGAAGCGCCGGGGCTGCAGGAGCCGGAAGAATCCGACCTCCTCCAGCTCCTTGATCGAGGCCTCGGGGACCACGCGAAGTCGCTCGGCCTCGTCGGCCCGCTCCCGGATCCCCGGAAGCAGGTCGCGGACGCCGTCGAGAACAGCCTGGGACATCGCATCTCCTGTCACATGTGCGGACAGTCAGCAATACTAGAACACGTTCTCGTTTTGGACCAGACGCGGCGTCCGTGTCGTACGCCGACGTACAGAACCCCGACCTCGGTCCCCCGCTGAGCGTGCGCCCAGGCCCCGTTGGACACTTCTGTACGTCCGGGTACGTGGACCGGCGCTCGACCCTGCTCGGCCATCGTCCCGGCGCGTCTAGCATGAGCGGATGGTCGACGCCGAGGGCTCCGACAGGGCGCTGAACCGGGCCCTCTGGGCGCTGATGAACGAGCGGTTCACCGACGCGGCCGCCGAGGAGCTGTGGCGGCGGTCCGGCCCCGTCTGGGGGCTCTTCGCGATGCCCGAGCGCGAGCTCGACGTGCTCGGCCCGCTCGACGGGCTGGACGTCGTGGAGCTGGCCTGCGGCACGGCATACTTCGCCGCCTGGCTCGCCCGCGCCGGGGCCCGGACAGTCGGGGTGGACCTCTCGCTCGAGCAGCTGCGGACCGCTCGTCGGATGCAGAGCGGGGTCGGCCCGACCTTCGCGCTGGTGCAGGGCGACGGCGAGCGGGTCCCCCTGCGCGGGGGTCGCTACGACCTGGTCGTCAGCGAGCACGGCGTCGCGGCCTGGTGCGATCCGGAGCGCTGGCTGCCGGAGGCCGCACGCCTGCTGCGACCGGGCGGGCGGCTGGTCTTCCTGACCAACAGCCACCTCTCGGCCCTGTGCGTCCCGCCCGAGGAGGGCGTCGCCGGCGACCGGCTGCTGCGCGGCCAGCGCGAGTCCTACCAGGTGCGCTGGCCCACCGGCGGCGTGGAGTTCCACCCGTCGCACGGCGACTGGATCCAGCTGCTCCGCAGAGCCGGGTTCGCGATCGAGACGATGCACGAGATCTACGCGCCGCCCGAGGCCCAGGACCACGCGTTCTACGACATCGTGTCGCTCGAGTGGGCGACCCGGTGGCCCGCCGAGGAGCTCTGGGTGGCGGTGCGCGAGTGACGAGGCCGCAAGCGTCCAGGGTCTGGGAAGCTACGAGTTCGCGGCGTCCTTGTCGGCCTCGGCCTTGAGCATCAGCGCGATGTCGATCAGCTGGTCCTCCTGGCCGCCGATCAGCTTACGGCGACCGGCCTCGAGCAGGATCTTCGCTCCGGAGACGCCGTAGCGCTCAGCCGCGTTGCCCGCGTGCTTGAGGAAGGAGGAGTAGACCCCGGCGTAGCCCATCATCAGGGTCATCCGGTCGAGCTGGCACTCCTCGGGCATGGCCGGCTTGATGACGTCCTCGGAGGCGTCGACGATGGTGAGGAAGTCGATACCGGTCTTCCAGCCGAGCTTGTCGCAGACCCCGACGAACGCTTCGAGGGGCGTGTTGCCGGCACCGGCACCGAAGCGCCGGACAGAGCCGTCGATCTGGGTCGCGCCAGCGCGTGCGGCGATGACGGTGTTCGCGACGCCGAGGCCGAGGTTCTCGTGGCCGTGGAAGCCCACGGTGGCCTCGGGGCCGATCTCGGCGACCACGGCGGCAACCCGGTCGGCGGTCTCCTCCATCACGAGCGCGCCGGCCGAGTCCACGACGTAGACGCACTGGTTGCCGGCGTCGACCATGATGCGGGCCTGCTTCGCGAGCACCTCGGGCGGCTGGGTGTGGCTCATCATCAGGAAGCCGACGGTCTCCAGGCCGAGCTCGCGGGCCAGACCGAAGTGCTGGATCGAGGTGTCCGCCTCGGTGCAGTGGGTCGCGA
>JBAWHI010000376.1:0-1800 GCA_049593675.1 Nocardioides sp. | reverse complement strand
GGTGGTGATGTCCGCGCCGTCGATGGTCGCCTCGATCGACTCCGAGGCCTGCGCCTCGTCGCCGGAGCCGGCGTCGAGGGTCAACACCCCGTCGCTGAAGGCGAGCTGGACCGCGGTGTTGCGCTCGGCCACCAGGGCGACGCGCTTGACCGACTCGATGAGGGCGGCCTTGTCGACCAGGGCCGTCGTCTGGTGCTCGCTCGGGAACAGGCTGCGCACCTTGGGGAACTCTCCGTCGAGCAGGCGGGTCGTGGTACGCCGGACACCGCCGGCGGCCTGGCCCTCGAAGCCGATGATGCCCTCGCCGGAGCCGGTGGCGGCCAGCGCGATCGTGACCTCGCCGCCCGCGGTCAGCGACTTGGCCGTGTCGCCGAGCACCCGGGCCGGGACCAGGGCGGCTGCCGACTCGTCGGGGGTCCGCGGGTTCCAGTCCAGCTCGCGGTGCGAGAGCCGGAACCGATCGGTGGCCAGCAGCGAGATGGTCGAGCCGTCGATCTCGATCCGCACGCCGGTCAGCACGGGGAGCATGTCGTCGCGACCGGCGGCGGTCACCGCCTGGGAGACCGCGTGCGCGAATCCCTCGGCGTCGACGGTGCCGGTGGCCGCGGGCATGTCGGGCAGCGCGGGGTAGTCCTCGACCGGCATCGTCTGGAGGCTGAAGCGTGCCGAGCCGCAGGTGAGTGAGACCCGAGCGCCGTCGAGCACCATGTCGACCGGCTTCGCGGGCAGGGAGCGGCAGATGTCGGCGAGCAGGCGACCGCTGACCAGGGCCTTGCCCTCGTCACTCACCTGTGCGGTCAGCGTGGCGCGCGCTGAGGTCTCGTAGTCGAAGGTCGACAGCACCAGGCCGTCGTCGCTGGCCTCGATGAGCAGCCCGGCGAGGACCGGGACGCTGGGACGGACCGGGAGGCTGCGAGCAGCCCAGGCGACGGCATCGGCGAGGACGTCGCGCTCGACGCGGAACTTCACGATGGGTCCTTCGGGTCGGCGTTGGGGGAGTCGTGGTGGTGCTTCGGTGCGGCGGTCCGGGGACCGCATCACACCCTCGGGGCACCCCGAGGTGTGGGGATGCGCATCCTGCCATGCAGGACCGGTTGGCGGGAGTTGTCCCCAGGATGGGCCTCGGTTTGATGTTCACCGGGGATCGATAGGTCTACAGGTAGGTGGGAGTAATAGCAGCGGTGGACTCTGTGGAGAACCGGTGTTCGTGCAGGTCAGCAGGGCTGTGGGTTGTGCACAGGGGTTGTGGATTGACAAATGGACTAGTCGCCGCGGGTGTGGAGCGCGGCGTCCTCGTGCTGCGGGAGCGGCGTCTCGTCCACAGGACGTCCACGCTGGGTGCGGCCGTTCCCACAGGCCGTCCACAGGCGGGGGAACGACAGGAAGGGCCGAGCCGTCAGGACTGACGGGCCTGCATCTTGACCCGGTTGGTGAGCTCGGAGACCTGGTTGAACACCGCTCGTCGCTCGGCCATCAGCTGGTTGATCTTGCGATCTGCGTACATCACGGTGGTGTGGTCGCGGTTGCCGAACTGGGCGCCGATCTTGGGCAGCGAGAGGTCGGTGAGCTCGCGGCACAGGTACATCGCGATCTGCCGGGCCATCACCAGGTGGCGACCGCGGCTGGGACCGGTGAGCTCCTCGATCGAGAGGCCGAAGTAGGCGGCCGTCTGGGCGATGATCAGGCCCGCGGTGATCTCCGGCTCGCCGCCCTCGGGGATCAGGTCCTTCAAGACGATCTCGGCCAGGGTCATGTCGACCTCCTGGCGGTTCAGGTTCGCGAAGGCGGTGACGCGGATCA
>JBAWHI010000375.1:0-10026 GCA_049593675.1 Nocardioides sp. | reverse complement strand
ACTCTAGAGTCTCCGGGTGCCGACCCACCCGCTCTGGAACCCGTTCGACATGCCGTCCATCGAGGAGATCGACGCCGCCCGGGTCGAGCTCACCGGAGGGACGCCGCCCGCGGTCGTCGAGGTGGTTCCCTACGACCCGGCCTGGCCGCAGGCATTCGACGCCGTGCGCGATCGCGTGATCGCAGCGCTGGGGGAGCGGGTGCTGGGGATCGAGCACGTCGGCTCGACGTCGGTCCCCGGGCTGTGGGCCAAGCCGGTGATCGACGCCGACCTCACCGTCGCGGACTCGGGGGATGAGGACGCCTGGCTGCCCGCGCTGGAGGCGGCGGGCTTCGTCCTGCGGGTCCGGGAGCCCGACTGGGAGGAGCACCGCTGCCTGCGCGGATCCGAGCCGACCACCAACCTGCACGTCTTCTCGCCCGGCGCTCGCGAGCCGCAGCGGCACCGGCTGTTCCGGGACTGGCTGCGCGCCCACCCCGAGGACCGAGACCGATACGCCGAGGTCAAGCGCGCCGTCGCCGCCCGTGGCTTCACCGACGCGATGCTCTACAACAACGAGAAGGCCGGCTTCGTCTACGACCTCTACGAGTCGGCGTTCACCGCCGACCCGGCACACGAGCACGACCCGCAGCCACGCGAGCGCTCCGGCTGACGCCGACCGTGATTGCCGCGCCGTCGCCCCGCCTGAGCAACGCGCCGATAACTGACATTATGTCAAGTTACACGAATGTCGGCAGGCGGACGGTCTCCTGACCCCCGCCCCCGGATCGCACCGGCGTTGCGCTCCGCGATGATGCGCCATCGGCCGACTACGGTCGATGATCTCCGACCCTTCTCGCAGCAAAGGACACCGCGCGTGCCGAGCACCGCCCGCACGAGGCTCATCGTCGTCGCGACCCTGGTCGTCGCGCTCGGCGTCGCCGTCGCGGTGGCCCTCGTCGTGACCAGCCGGCCTGACCACTCACCGGCCCCGGCGACCAAGCAGGCGCTCGCGGCGGTCACCGTCGACGTGCTCGACATCGAGCCCTCGTCGTACAACGTGAATCCGCAGTGGGACGTGCCGGAGCCGCTGGGCGTGGAGCTGCGCTGGCACCCCGGCGGCGACCACGACGCCCACCTGCTCCACGTCCGGGTCGCCGAGGCCGGCGACGACGCCCGGGGCGAGAACGTGGACGGCCCGTGTCCGAGGTTCTACGACTGCGCTCGGTGGCGCGGCGACGACGGCGCCTTCCGGCTGCGCTGGCAGGAGGAGTCGCCCGAGGAGGATCCGGGGATCCTCACGCTGAGCTACGCGACCGCAGGCGAGGTCCGCAGCGTCACCTACGCCGGTCAGGAGCTCCAAGGAGACCCCCGTCGTCAGGCGGATCTTCCGGTGAGCATCGACGACCTCGAGCGCCTGCTCACCGATCCGCGGCTCTCCGCCACGACGACCCAGGCGATGGTCGACACCGACCTCGCGAAGTGGCCCGAGCCGGACGACACCGGTGACGCGGTGCCGACCACGTCCGAGGAGGTCGCCCAGTGGCTCGACCTCGACGCGGTCACCCGACCGGAGGACGGCGGGTCCCCCGCCGACGTGTCGGACTACGCCGACGGATCGATCGGCGTGACGCTGCGGTCCCCCGACCGCGTGACGACGGTCGTCCTGGTGCCTGCCGACGCGGACGAGGTGCCGACCTGCCCGGACGGCTGGCACTGCCGCACCCAGAACGGATGGCCGGGCCCGGTGGTGACCGGATGGCGGCCTGGCGAGGCCATCGCGATCCGGACGTCGGACGACGCCATCGTCTACGGCTCGGTCCGGTCCGACACGATCGATCGACTCCCCCGGCCCGAGTGGGAGTTCGGCAAGGTCGGGCAGGACTACGCCGCCCTCGAGAACGGGTTCTCCGCGATGAACCTGGTGACGACGCGGCTCTTCGCCGACGATCCCGGGCCGGACTGGTTCCACCAGAGCCAGGAGTGACGCGCCCGCTATGGGTCACCGCAACCGCCAGGTGACGGCGTCTAGGCTCGCCCCGTGACCGAGACCACGGGGAAGAAGCCCAAGAAGCATCGACCGTGGTGGCAGGAGACGCTGCTGCTGCTCGTGGTCGCCGTGGGGCTGGCCCTGGTCATCAAGACGCTGCTCGTCCAGGCCTTCTACATCCCCTCCCCCTCGATGGTCCCGGGCCTGGTCGAGAACGACCGGATCCTGGTCGAGAAGCCGTCGTACTGGTTCGGGGGCGAGCCGCAGCGCGGCGACGTCGTCGTCTTCGAGGACCCCGGCTCCTGGCTCGGCCCGGCAGAACAGGCCGGCCCGACCAACCCGGTCGCGAAGGCGATGTCCCGGATCGGCCTCTACCCCACCGGCGGCCATCTCGTGAAGCGGGTGATCGGAGTCAGCGGCGACACCGTCGAGTGCTGCGACGCCGAGGGCCGGATCATGGTGAACGGCCAGCCGCTCGACGAGGACGACTACGTCAACAATCCCCAGCGCGTCGACTGCCGAGGGCCGATGGGTCCGGGCGACTGTGACTGGAGCTCCGGCGTCATCCCCGACGGGGCCCTGTTCGTCATGGGCGACAACCGGGCCGAGTCGGCGGACAGCAGCTTCCGGCTGTGCCGCGCCGACGACGACACCTGCGACCCCGACGACGCCTTCGTCGACAACGACCTCGTCGTGGGCAAGGTGTTCGCGGTGATCTGGCCCCAGGACCGCTGGGACTGGCTGACCCGGCCCGCTACCTTCGCCGACGTGCCCGACGCGGACCGGTGAAGCCGGGCGTGACTCGCAGCCACGGCCGATCCCGGTCCCGTGCGGATCGTCGTCGGCGCCCGGCCGGGTCCTAGGTGTGAGGCCCAAGCACGTTGCTCGAGGACCTGCGACGACACGGTCTGATCTGTAGACCCGGCCAGTGCCTAGCTCGTCGAGCCGGCGCCCTCGAAGTACCGCATCATCGTGACGGCGTCGCGCCTACCTGGTGCGGTCACCTCGTTTCGCACGCCACCGTCGAGGAGGACCTTGCCGACCCGCACGAGCGCCGAGATCGCATGGACCGGATCGCCGCGGCGGTCCGTGGTCCGATAGAACAGCGACTGGTCACCGAGCTTCGGGGTCTTCAGCACCTTGATCTTCGCGATCCCGTGCGATGACTTCTGAAGGCACTTGCGGACTCGGAGCTTTGCCGCAGCGAACACCCAGGCGGCCTGCCTCTCGGTCCGGTACGTCACCCGGGCCAGCACGGGCCGCATCCAGGTCTCACCGAGCTCCGAGGATCCGTCTGCGTACACGTAGGCCCATCCGTTCTTGGCCACCCCGCCCAGCGCGCCGTAGATGGAGCACCTCTTCTTGGTGGGAGCACCTGGGCGTCGGACCTGCGAGGAGACCTCCCACCGGTCATTGGCTTCCGGGTACAGGGTCTGCATCTGCTCCAACGTCGGGAACCAACGCTCGGAACCGGTCCCCTGCCGGTCCGTTCCGGCGGGCGCGGCGGTGACGGGCGCGGACCCGAGCAGCAGCATGACCGCGACCACGGCGCACGCGAGCGCGACGACCCATCGAGAACGGGCCCGGTTCGTTCGTCGCAGCATAGGTCCAGATGCTAGGTCCCGGACCACGTCCACGTTGGCGGTTCTGGCCAACAGCTCAGGGACAGCGACGACCGTGGGTCGATCGGTGGGGGCCACGTCCGCGTCGAGGCCGTTTCGAAGGCGTAGGCTCCCGGCCCGGCATCACGCCGAGGCCCCCACCCACAGCCACCGGCCGCCGAGGAGCAGGCAGCCGACGGTCACCGCGAGGAACACGCCCACCCAGACGAGGCCGGGCACGCGGGTGAGCCGCGCGAGCATGTCCGCGTCGGAGTCGCGGGCCCGTCCGGTCCGCCGCAGCTGCTGGAGCTCCAGGACCGGACGTGGCGCCGCGAGGAGCAGGAACCACACACCGGCGTACGCCGCCAGCGACTGCGCCGTGTCGCTCCCCCACCACGTCACCACGACGACGCCGGCCCCGGCCAGCAGCACCAGCCACAGGCCGAAGAAGTTGCGGATCTGCACGAGCAGCAGGCCGAGCAGGAGCACGGCGAGCCACAGGACCGCCAGCGCGTGCTGCTCGCGCAGCAGGAGCGCACCACCGAGGCCGAGCAGCGCCGGTCCGACGTAGCCCGCGAACGCGGTGAGCACCATCCCCGGCCCGGTCCGACGTCCCTTCGAGACCGTCAGACCCGAGGTGTCGGAGTGCAGCCGGATGCCGGCGAGTCGTCGGCCGCTCACGAGCGCGGCCACGCCGTGCGCCCCCTCGTGGGCGATCGTCACCAGGTGGCGGGAGACCTGCCAGACCGGCGCGACGGCGACCAGGGCGAGCGCGACCAGCGCGGTCGCCACGACGCTCCCCTCCCCCGGCGGCGGCTGGGTGCCGATGACGTCGCGCCAGATGTCGTGCCAGATGCTCACGGGAGCAAGCGTGCCGGACGGCCCTCGCGGGTACGACGCCGACATGACCGACGAGAGAATGCAGACCATCCAGGGAGTCGTCGACCGCGTCACGTCCTATCAGGACGGAGCGCCCGAGGGCACGATCGAGCGGGAGCTGCGCGCCGGGTTCACCGAGGCAGGGGTCGAGGTGTCCGACGACGAGGTGCGCAGGCTGAGCGACGCCATCGGGGACGAGCACGGCTCGGTGGACGCCGCGGACGTCCTCGCGCGATGAACGACGCCACGGTGACGGCCGTCGGCAAGCTGTCAGAGGCCTTCGAGGTGATCGAGGACGCCCGCGGCAGCCTGTACCGCTTCCACCGCCTGTCCGGGACGGCGGACTTCACCCTGGGCGAGGCCGTCGAGATGCTCCGCGACGCCGGCCACGGCGAGCTCGCCGACCGGATCGACACCGAGCTCGTGGGGCGCAACGTACTCCCCGGCCGGTGGACCTTCCAGATCGTCGAGGACTACGACGACGACTACTACGCGACGTTTCGCCGGTTCGTCAGCGAGGCCCGCGACACCCTCGCCGGTGGTGAGCGGCACACCCACGAGGCCCGCCTCAAGGCCGAGCGGCACACCCAGCGGACCGACGAGCCGTCGTCGGGCGAGGGCTGAGTACGTTGGGCGCCATGGTGATCCCGACGTACGAGCTCAACGACGGCCGCAGCCTCCCGGCGATCGGCTTCGGCACCTACCCGCTCCAGGGCCAGGAGGGCGTGGCGGCCGTCCGCAGTGCGCTCGAGGTGGGCTACCGGCTCCTCGACACGGCGGTCAACTACGACAACGAGCGCGAGGTCGGCGAGGCGATCCGCCAGAGCGGCGTGCCGCGCGAGGAGATCGTGGTCGCCAGCAAGATCCCCGGTCGCGACCACGGCTACGACGACGCCGTCGCCAGCGTGCACGGCTCGCTGGAGCGTCTCGGGCTGGAGTATCTCGACCTCCAGCTGATCCACTGGCCCAACCCGAGCCTCGGGCGCTACGCCGAGGCGTGGCGCGCGCTGATCGACCTGCGTGAGCAGGGGCTCGTGCGCTCGATCGGCGTCTCGAACTTCTCGGCCGAGCACCTCGAGAAGATCATCGACGCGACGGGGGTGACGCCGGCGGTCAACCAGATCGAGCTGCATCCCTACTTCCCGCAGTCGGTGATGCGCGACGCCAACGCGGGCTACGGCATCCGCACGGAGTCGTGGAGTCCCCTGGGCAAGCGGCAGGCGCCCTTCGACGAGCCTCCCGTTGCGGCCGCGGCCGAGCGGCTCGGCGTCACTCCGGGACAGGTGATCCTGCGCTGGCAGGTCCAGCTCGGCTCGATCCCGATCCCGAAGTCGGCGACGCCGCAGCGGCAGCGCCAGAACCTCGACGTGTTCGGGTTCGAGCTCACCGACGCCGAGGTCGCGGCCATCACCGCGCTCGGGCGACCCGACGGCCGGCTCTTCGGTGGTGACCCGGACACCCACGAGGAGATGTGAGCGGGTCGGCCCTACGATCTGCTCATGCGTCTACGCCGCTCCATCGCGCCCCTTGCCGTTGCCGGACTCGTCGCGCTCGCCGGCTGCGGCTCCGACGACTCGGAGTCGACGGCGTCCGACCCGGCGCCCACGGACGGGGTGAGCTGCAGCTACGAGGGTGACGGAGCCGGCGCCGCCAAGGAGGTCGAGCCGCCCCCGACCACGGCGACCGCGTCCGGCGACGTCGAGGCGACGATCGCCACCACCGCCGGCGACCTGGGCATCACGCTCGACGCCGACTCCGCGCCGTGCACGGTCAATTCGTTCCTCTCGCTGGCCGATCAGGGCTACTTCGACGACACCGTCTGCCATCGGATGACCACCGCGGGGATCCTCGTCCTGCAGTGCGGTGACCCGAGCGGCTCCGGCAGTGGCGGCCCCGGCTACTCCTTCGACGACGAGCTGTCCGGCGACGAGACCTACCCGGCCGGCACCCTCGCGATGGCGAACGCGGGACCGGGCACCAACGGCTCCCAGTTCTTCGTCGTGTACGGCGACACCCAGCTGCCGGCGGCGTACACCGTCTTCGGCGAGGTGGACGCCGACGGCGTCGCGGCCGTCGAGAAGGTCGCCGAGGGCGGCGTCGACGACGCCAACGGGCCCGGCGACGGGCACCCCAACGACGAGGTCAGGATCGAGTCGGTCACCGTCGCGGAGTGAGACCGGCGGACCCGAGCGTCCGCCCGGTCGCACGACTCGGCGGCAGCCCGATCACGTCAGCGGGAACCGGACCCCGGTCAGCTCCTCGGAGCGCGACCACAGCGCCTTGGCCAGGTCGGGGTCCGATGCCTCCCGGCTGCGACCGACGCCGGTGGGCCACCCCACCATCTCCATCGGTCCACCGGGTCCGATGAACGTGTTGCCCGGCACGTCCATGGTGGCGGCGTACAGAGTGGTGAGCGCGCCCTTCCACGGCGGCATCCCGACCAGGCGGTGGCCCCATCGACCGATCCAGGTCTTCGTCCGGCTGCCGGTGCTGCCGGTGATCGCGGTCGCGGTCGAGCCCGGGTGGGCGCCGGTCACCCGCAGCGACGATCCAGCCGCCGTGAGCCGACGCTGGAGCTCGGCGAGGAAGAGCAGGTTGGCGAGCTTGGACGCGCCGTACGCCGCGAACGGCTTGTAGTCACGGCGCTGCCAGTGGAGGTCGTCGAGGTCGAGCTCACCGCGGTAGTGGGCGTCGGAGGAGATCACCACGACCCGGTCGGTGAGCCGCGGGAGCAGCAGGTTGGCCAATGCGAAGTGGCCCAGATGGTTCGTGGCCAGGTGGGTCTCGAAGCCGTCCGCCGTCAGCGCCCACGGTACGGCGAGGACGCCGGCGTTGTTGATCAGCACGTCGACGGCGCCGAGACCCGCGGCGAACTCGCGGACGCTGGCCAGATCGGCGACGTCGAGCTGCCGGACCTCGACGGAGCCCGGCAGGCTCGCCGCGACCCCGTCGCCCTTGGCGCGGTTGCGGACGGCGAGCACGACGTGGGCGCCGGTGGCCGCGAGCGCGCGGGCCGTCTCCAGCCCGAGGCCGGCGCTGGCACCGGTGACGACGAAGCGACGCCCGTCCTGCGCGGGGAGGGCGTCCCAGGGGCCGGGACGCCTGCGGCGGGCCATCGACTACCGCTCGACGTACTCGATCGGGGCACCGAGCTGGACGGTGCGGCCGACGGTGCAGAGTCGGTCCCGGGACTGGGCGATCGAGCGCGGCAGCACCTCGCGGGCGCGGTCGCCCTCCTCGCCGTCGGGGAAGCGCACCTCGAAGGTGATCCGCAGGTCCTGGAGGTGGTTGCCGTGCTCGTCGCGGACCTTCTCCCCGCCGGCCGTGACGTGGAAGTCGGTCGCCTCCGCCCGCTTGCGGGTGATCAGCTCGACGTCGATCGCGCTGCAGCCGGCGATCGCGGCGAGCAGCAGCTCGACCGGGGTGAAGTCGGGGTCGGCACCGGAGCCCACGGGCAGCACTCCCCCACGAGCGTTCGTCGCGAGGAAGCGACCCTCCCCGATCTTCGCGAGCTCGACCTGGCGTTGGGTGTCGCGGGCCTCCGGCGGTGTCGTCATGGCCACAGCGTGCCAGACCGTCGACACGCCCGGGATCCGGCGCCGACTTGAGTCCGCCGCGCTCATCGGACACGGTGGATGGGGTACGCACCCGCTATTCGGAAGGCGAGCATGCTCACCCTCACCGAGAACGCCAGCGCCATCGTCAACGAGATCACCCACCAGCCCGGCCTCCCTGAGACCGCGGGACTGCGGATCACGGCCGAGGGGGCGGAAGAGACCGCCTTCGCCGTGGCCGCCGCGCAGGAGGGCGAGCCCGGCGACCAGGTCGTCGAGCAGGGCGGCGCCACCATCTACCTCGAGGAGTCGGCGGCAGTGATGCTGGACGACAAGGTCCTCGACGCCGCCGTCGACCCGAGCGGCAAGGTGGAGTTCGCCCTCGCCCTCCAGGGCTGACCGGACCCCTCCAGTTCCAACGCCGAGCCGGCGCAGACTGACCAGCAACCAGGGTCAGACTGCGCCGGCTCGGCGATTTTGGGGGCTCGGCGATTTCGGGGGCTCGGCGATTTCGGGGGCTTGGCAGGATCGGGGCATGACCACCAGCCGCGCAGTCCATCTCGTCTCCCGCCCCCAGGGCTGGCCGACCCCCGAGAACTTCCGCACCGTCGAGACCCCCCTCGAGGATCCGCGACCGGGCGAGGTGCTGGTGCGCAACACCTTCCTCTCCGTGGATCCCTACATGCGGGGCCGCATGAACGACGTGAAGTCCTACGTCCCGCCCTTCGCCCTCGACGCCCCGATGGACGGCGGTGCCGTCGGCGAGGTCATCGCGTCGGGCTCGGACGACGTCGCCGTCGGCGACACGGTGCTCCACCAGGCCGGGTGGCGCACCCACGCCGTGCTCCCGGCGTCCCAGGTGCGCCCGATCGACGTCTCGAAGGTCTCGGCGTCGGCCTACCTCGGCGCGCTCGGCATGCCGGGTCTCACGGCGTACGTCGGCCTCACCCGCATCGCCGAGATCCGTGAGGGTGACACCGTCTTCGTCTCCGGCGCCGCCGGTGCCGTCGGATCGGCCGTCGGTCAGATGGCGAAGCTGCTCGGCGCGGGCACCGTGATCGGATCCGCAGGGTCACCGGAGAAGGTCGAGTGGCTCTCCGAGCTCGGCTTCGACGTCGCGCTGAACTACAAGGACGAGCCCATCCACCGCCAGCTCCGCGGGCAGTCGCCCGTCGACGTCTACTTCGACAACGTCGGTGGCGACCATCTCGAGGCGGCGATCGGGGCGATGGCCGACCACGGCCGGATCGCGGCCTGCGGGGCGATCGCCGGCTACAACGAGGCGACCCCTCCCCCGGGCCCGCGCAACATGATGATGTTCATCAGCAAGCGGCTCACGCTGCGTGGCTTCATCGTGAGCGACCACGGCGATCTCGCCCCGGAGTTCTACCGCCGGGCCGCCGACTGGGTCGCCTCCGGTGGCCTGACGTGGCGCGAGACGGTGGTCGACGGCATCGACAACGCCGTCTCCGCGTTCCTCGGGCTGCACGACGGCGCCAACACCGGGAAGATGCTGGTCCGCCTCTGACTCACCGCTCGCCGCGCGCGGGCTCGCCGTCCTCGACCGGGAGCAGGCTCCCGCTCGGGAGGTCGAACCAGCGCAGGTGCTCGAAATCGGCGCTGACGTTGCCGGGATGGGAGTCGAGGTCGGGCTCCGGGGCCGCCGCGAGGATCGCTGCGCTCTCGCGAAGGTGCTCGGCGAGCAGCTCCTCGCCGCCGGTGGCGTCGGCCGCATGGCGCGGCATCGACACGCGGCCTCCGGCGTAGGAGATGTCGTGCAGGCTCAGCGGCGGCGCCACCACGCCGACGCGGTGCCGCCACAGGCCGGTCGCCGGGTTGAAGCAGTAGTCGCCCAGCAGCCGCCAGCCCTCGGTCGCGATCAGCCGCACCGACTCGATCAGGTAGTCGACGACCGCGTCGGAGACGAAGTAGTTGAAGTTGATCCGCACCCAGCCGGGCTTGATCCCCTCGCAACCGCCGGTGATCTCGCGCTCGAACTCGTGGGAGCGCTCGACATCGATGC
>JBAWHI010000374.1:0-4468 GCA_049593675.1 Nocardioides sp. | reverse complement strand
GTGCACGCATGGGAGGCAGCGGCCGCCCTGCATGCACAGGCCGGTCGCAGCGAGTCGCACCGACGGTGCGCCGCGAACGCGGTCCTGCTGGCGTCGCACCACGGACTCGCTCCGTGGCCCGACCGCGCCACCCCACGACTGACCGGCAGGGAGCTCGAGATCGCCCGGCTCGCTGCCGAGCGGATCCGGAGCCGGGAGATCGCCGAACAGCTCGGCCTGTCGGTCCGCACCGTCGACAACCACCTGGCGAAGGTGTTCCGCAAGCTCGGCGTCAGCCGGCGCGAGGAGCTGGTCTCGGTCCTGTGAGCGGCGCGCCGCTCAGAACTCGCAGGAGCGGGCGACCTCGGCCCCGACACAGTGGTCCCGCCCGCGGCCGGCGAGCACCCGATCGGTGCCGTCGCCGGCGTCGATCCGGTCGGGACCGGACGTGCCGCGGACCCAGTCGTCGCCGCCGTACATGAAGGCACGCAGCCAGGTCCCGTCCGAGCTCAGCCTCTCCGGCTGGTCGGTGCCGTGATACTCCCAGCGCACGTTCTCACCGAGCTGGAGATCCTCGACGCCGGCGACGGATCCCCAGGCGGTCTCGTTCGCGACCACCTGGCCGTCGGCCATCGTGACCAGCGCAGCAGTCGGGCGTCCCCCACCGCCCGGCCGGGAGCGCGGTCCGGCGAGCAACGCCCGGTCCCTCCCTGCACCCCCGTCGAGGACGAACCCCGGCCGGCGCGCGAGCTGGACCGCGAGCCGGTCGTCACCCTCCCCGCCGAACACCTGCGACGGCCCGCCGCCGGTCGACCAGACCGTGTCGTCGCCCACGTCGCCCTGGAGCAGGTCGCGACCGGCGTTCGCCACCAGGATGTCGTCTCCGCCGCCGCCGATCATCGTGTCGTCGTCGGCCGGGCCGAGCCCGGCCTCGTCCTCGCCGCGCAGCTCGTCGCCGCCGTCGCGCCCCTCGATCCGGTCGTCGCCGGCCAGGCCGATCAGCAGGTCGCCGTCGGCACTCCCCAGGAGCACGTCGTCGTGAGCCGAGCCGACCACCGCCACGCCGTAGCAGCCGACACCGCAGTCCGGCGCCGGCGCGACCACGACGGTGTCGAGGCCCTGCCCCGTCACCGTCCCGGACGCCAGGTCGGCGGAGACGCCCCGGGCGGCCCGCGCATAGTCGATGACGCCGTGGGAGCCGAAGCTGACCGGTCGATCGTCGTCACCGACGTCGAGCAGGTCGTCACCGGCGCCCCCGACGAGGACATCCGGCACGAGGTAGCGAGTGCCGCGGAAGTTGTGGAACGCGTCGCGCTCGCCGTGGAGCCGGTCGTCACCGGGGCCACCGCGCAGCTCGTCGGCACCGTCGCCGCCGCAGATCAGGTCGTCCCCACCACGACCACGGACGGTGTCGTCCCCGCCGAGCGCGACCACCACGTCGTCGCCACTGGTCCCCGAGATCTCATCGGCCTCGGCGGTGCCGACGATCGTGGCGGGCCTGCCCTGGCAGGACGGCGGCGGCGCGGCCCCGAGCGCCGGCGCGGGGACGATCACGGCGAGCAGGAGGGCGGCGACGGCAGCCGGTGCGAGTGCGCTCATGTCGGTTGGATGCGCGAGACGTAGCCTCGGTTGCGTGTCCGAGCAGATTTCTCCCCCACGGCTGCGCGAGCCACGAGAGCGGGTCAGCCCGCGGGCTCGGCTGATGTGGACTGTGACGGCCGGTGTCGAGGGGCTCGTGCTCGCCGTCGTCGTGGCCGTCGTGGGTCCTGTGACCGACTGGCTGCCGCTGAGCTGGTGGGTCGTCGGCCTGCTGGCGCTGGTCGACCTCGGGTACGCCGCCGTCGTACCTCGCTGGCGCTACGCCGTGCACCGCTGGGAGGTCACCGGGACGGCCGTCTACACGCAGACCGGCTGGTGGTCCCGGGAGCGTCGGATCGCGCCGATGTCGCGGATCCAGACCGTCGACCACGTCGAGGGTGCGGTCGCCCGGCTGTTCCGACTGTCCACGGTGACCGTGACGACGGCCTCCGCAGCCGGCGCCCTCGAGATCGCGGGCCTGGACCGCGACCGCGCCCTGCTGCTGGTCGACGAGCTCACGCTGATGGCCGACAGCGTGCCGGGGGACGCCACGTGACCGAGCCGCACTGGCAGCGGCTCGACCCCCGGATGCTGCTGATCTACCCGGTCAAGGCGTTCATGCGGTTCCTGCCGGCCCTGATCGCGCTGTTCATCGCCGGCTCGGCGTCCGGCGGGGTGGCCGACTGGTTGCGCTACCTCGTCATCGCGGCGCCGATCGTCCTCGGGGTGCTGCGCTACCTCACGACCTCCTACCGGATCACGCCCGGGCGGATCGAGCTGCGCCGCGGGCTGCTGAACCGGCACGTGCTCTCCACGCCGCTCGACCGGGTGCGCACCGTCGACATCACCACCCCGCCCGTGCACCGGCTGCTCGGGTTGACCACCGTCCGGGTCGGGACCGGGACCGCATCGACCGACGACGACGACCGGATGGATCTCGACGGGCTGCCGGTGGACCAGGCCCGGCAGCTGCGGGCCGAGCTCCTGCACGCGAGCCCGGAGGAGCTGTCGGAGGACACCCCCGTCGAGCAGCCGGTGCTCGTCCTCGAGCTGTCCTGGCTGCGCTTCGCGCCCCTCACCAGCGCCGGCCTGGTGATCACCGCAGGTGTCCTGGGGGTCGCCACGCAGGCCGCCAACACCGTCGGCCGGCCGCTGCGTCTGGACTCGGACCGGCTCGCCGGCGGGGCCGGGGCCTGGTCGATCTGGATCGCGGTGCCGGTCGGTCTGGTCACCCTCGCGGTGATCGTCTCCGCCCTCTCGATCGGCGGGTACGTCGTGACCAACTGGGGCTTCCGGCTGACCCACACAGGCCCGCCTCGTGGTGGTGCGTGGCACCTGCGCCGGGGCCTGCTCACGACCCGCGAGACCACGCTCGACGACGAGCGCGTGCGCGGCGTCTCGGTCGGCGACCCGCTCGGACTGCGTCTCGCCGGCGGGGCCCGGGCCTGGGCGATCGCGACCGGCCTGGAGTCGGGATCCGGCAGCTCGCTGCTGGTGCCGCCCGCGCCGCGCGACGTCGTGCACCGCGCTGCCGGCGCGGTGCTGCGCACGCCCGGCCCCCTCGACACCCCGCTCACGGGCCACGGTCCGCGTGCCCGCACCCGGCGCTACTCCCGCGCGCTCGTGCCGGCCTCGCTCGTGCTGATCGGCGCCGTCGCGCTGGTGCCGCTGGCCGGAGCCCCGTGGTGGGTCCCGGCCGTGGCCGCTCTCGGCGTCCCGATCGCGCTGGCACTGGCGGCCGACCGCGTCCGCGCGCTCGGACACGCCCTCGCGGGTGGCTACCTCGTCGTCCGCGCCGGCAGCCTGAACCGCCGCAAGGACGCCCTCGAGGTCGACGGCGTGATCGGCTGGAACCTGAGCGCCAGCTGGTTCCAGCGCCGCGCCGGACTGACCACACTGACGGCGACGACGGCCGGCGGCCGGCAGTCGGTCACCGCGCTGGACATCCCTGAGCCGGACGCGGTGGCCCTGGCGCAGGCGGCCCATCCGGAGCTGCTCGACCAGTTCCTCGCCTGAGGTTTCGCCCGAGGTTTTGACGGAGGTTTCGACGGAGGTCGCGCTGCGAGGCGTCTCGCGTTGCGTAGCCCGGGCCGCGAGCGCGCGCCCGACTTATACGGTGTCCTGCATGTTCTCCAAGGTGTTGGTCGCCAACCGGGGCGAGATCGCGATCCGGGCGTTCCGTGCGGCATACGAGCTCGACGCACTCACCGTGGCGGTGTTCCCGTACGAGGACCGCTGGTCCGAGCACCGGCTGAAGGCCGACGAGGCCTACGAGATCGGCGAGCGCGGCCACCCGGTGCGCGCCTACCTCGACCCGCAGGCGATCGTCGACGTCGCCGTGCGGGCCGGGGCCGACGCCGTGTATCCCGGCTACGGGTTCCTCTCCGAGAACCCGGGCCTGGCCGAGGCGTGCGCCGCCGCGGGCATCACCTTCGTCGGCCCCACCAGCGAGGTCCTCGAGCTGACCGGCAACAAGGCCCGAGCGATCGCGGCCGCCAAGGCCGCCGGCGTCCCGACCCTGGCCTCGGTCGAGCCGTCCACCGACGTCGACGCCCTCGTGGCCGCCGCCGAGGCGCTGCCCTACCCGCTGTTCGTCAAGGCCGTCGCCGGCGGCGGCGGGCGCGGGATGCGCCGCGTCGACGACCCCGCCAAGCTGCGCGAGGCGGTCGAGACCTGCATGCGCGAGGGCGAGGGCGCCTTCGGCGACCCGACGGTCTTCATCGAGCAGGCCGTGGTCGAGCCGCGCCACATCGAGGTGCAGATCCTCGCCGACGGCGACGGCGACGTGGTGCACCTCTTCGAGCGCGACTGCTCGGTGCAGCGCCGGCACCAGAAGGTCGTCGAGATCGCCCCGGCCCCCAACCTCGACCCGGACCTCCGGATGAGGATGTGCGCCGACGCGGTGCGCTTC
>JBAWHI010000373.1:0-11757 GCA_049593675.1 Nocardioides sp. | reverse complement strand
GCGTAGGGCAGGTCGAACGAGTCGCTGCGGTGCATCAGGGGCCCGAGGAACATGATCACCGAACGGGTGCGTCGCGCGGCCTCCTCGTCGATGTTGGCCAGGTCGAGCTCCGCGGGCGGGATGATCTCGAGGTCGTTGTCGGCATTGAGCCAGCGGGTCTGCACGCCCAGGCTGGCCAGCACCTCGAGGAGTCGGTTGACCTCCTCGATCCGGGCGACCTTGCGCAGCGTCGTACGTCCCTTGTTGAGCAGCGAGGCGCACAGCAGCGCGACACCCGCGTTCTTCGAGGTCTTCACGTCGATGGAGCCCGACAGTGTGGTGGGGCCGTCGACCCGCAGGTGCGTCGGCCCGGCGCCCAGGGCGACGATCTCGGAGTCGAGAGCCGCGCCGATGCGGGCCAGCATCTCCAGGGACAGGTTCTGGTGCCCCTTCTCGATCCGGTTGATGGCGCTCTGGCTGGTCCCGAGAAGGTCCGCGAGCTGGTGCTGGGTCAGGCCACGGTGCTTGCGGGCGTCGCGGATGAGGTTCCCGATCCGGTTCTTGTATCCCTCGCTCATGACAGCCACGGTAACTCACATATGAGATAGGGCAACTTCGCGACAGGCCGGGGGCGACGCCCGTCCCGGCCCGCCGGGGGAGCGGGTCAGGTCCCGCCTGCGAGGATGGCCAGATGCGAGCGACGACGATCCACGGCCCCCGCGACATCCGGGTGAGCGAGGTGCCGGACCCGACCATCGAGGCACCCACCGACGCCATCGTGAAGGTGGTCGCGGGCTGCATCTGCGGCTCCGACCTGTGGCCCTACCGGGGCGAGAACCCGATCACGGCGGGGGACACCATCGGTCACGAGTGCGTCGGCATCGTCGAGGAGGTCGGCTCCGCCGTCACCTCGTTCCGACCCGGCGACTTCGTCGTGGTCCCGTTCGACCACTGCGACAACACCTGCGCGCACTGCCGGGCCGGCGCGCAGAACGGCTGCGACAACCTGGGGTTCACCCAGAGCGGTCAGGCCGAGTACGCCCGGGTCACGCAGGCCGAGGGCAGCCTGGTGAAGACCGCGGGCGTCCCCGACGCCACGCTGCTCCCGTCGGTGCTGACCCTGTCCGACGTGATGCCCACCGGATGGCACGCGGCGGTCTCCGCCGGCGTCCGTCCGGGGGGTACGGCGGTGGTGGTCGGCGACGGGGCGGTCGGGCTGTGCGGCGTGCTGGCCGCCTCCGTGCTCGGTGCGGAGCGGATCGTCACCATGTCGCGACACGAGCCGCGCCAGGCCATCGCCCGCCGGTTCGGTGCCACCGACATCGTCGCCGAGCGTGGCGAGGAGGGGACGGCGGCGATCATGGACCTGACCGACGGGATCGGCGCAGACGCCGTCCTCGAGTGCGTCGGCACCGACCAGTCGATGAACACCGCCTTCGACATCGCGCGCCCGGGGTCCACCGTCGGCTTCGTCGGCGTGCCCCACGGCGTCACGCTGCCGGTGCGCCGGATGTTCCGGAAGAACGTCGGGCTGGCCGGCGGGATGGCACCCACCCGGCGCTACCTGCCCGAGCTGCTGGACCTGGTGCTGGCGGGCACGATCGAGCCCGGAGCCGTCTTCGACCTCACGCTGCCGCTCGACCGGGTCGCCGAGGGCTACACGGCGATGGACGAGCGGCGCGCGGTGAAGGTGCTGATCGAGCCCTGAGGCTCCGGGCGGGCTCCGCTCGGCTCAGCGGTGGTCGCCGCTCGCGTACAGCGCCGTCCCGGCGAGCAGCACGGCTCCGGCGATGATCTCGGAGATGAAGACCTCGGTGGGGTTGTCGAGGAACACCGCGAAGAGCACCAGCAGGATCCCGCACAGCCCGAGGATCGCGATGGTGGGCCGCTTCGGCAGCGTGGTGTTCAGCGCGAGCGCGGCGAGGACCACGACGGTCGCGGTGATGCCGTCGCGGTAGCCGGCCCACATGCCCGCGTAGTCCGGCGGGTAGACGAGCCAGGTGGCCAGGATCAGGCCGATGCCCGCGGACAGGATGAGGAGCCAGCCGAACGGCGCCACCACGGGCACCGGCTCGAGCGGCGCGGGAGGCGCCGGGGGAACGGCCGGGACGGACGAACCGGAGGGCTTCACGGGGGTCGACATGGGGACAGCGTATTCGGTTCGGGTCCGCAGTTCGGGTACTAGGTTCACTCCATGCTCGTTCTCGGTCCCGTGCTGCGCTACGTCGATGATCGGTCCGCGACCGTCTGGGTCGAGACCGCGGCCGCTGCGCAGGTCAGCGTGGCGGCCGGGGACCGGGTCGCCACCGCGCGCACCTTCGCCGCGCACGGCCATCACTACGCCCTGGTCGAGCTGACCGGCCTCGAGCCGGGCACCCGTACGCCGTACACCGTCGCGGTCGACGGGGACCCCGTCTGGCCCTCCGACGAGCCTGAGCTCGCCGGCTTCCCGCCACCGGTGATCGCCACGCTCGAGGCGGGCCGACCACTGCGGATGGCGTTCGGGTCCTGCCGGGTGAGCGTGCCCCACGACGAGGCGAGCACCGCCGCGTTCGGGATCGACGCCCTGCGGGCCTACGCGCTGGCCCTGGCGGGGCTGTGCGCATCCTCCGCGCCGGACGACGAGGAGGGCTGGCCCGACCTGGTGCTCTTCCTCGGCGACCAGGTCTATGCCGACGAGACCAGCGACCGGATGCGCGACTTCATCGAGCAGCGCCGAGACCCGCAGCAGGCGCCGTGGTACGAGCTGCAGGACTTCGAGGAGTACGCCCACCTCTACTCACTCGCGTGGTCCGACCCGGCTCACCGCTGGCTGCTGTCGACCCTGCCCAGCGCGATGATCTTCGACGACCACGACATCCGCGACGACTGGAACACCAGCTGGTCCTGGCGGCAGCAGATGGAGGCCACCGGCTGGTGGCACGACCGGATCGTGGGCGGACTGGCGTCGTACTGGATCTACCAGCACCTGGGGAACCTCGGACCGCTCGAGCGGGCGGCCGACGAGCTGTGGAAGCGGATCGTGGCGCACGACGGGCCGGACGAGCTCGACGTGAGCGACGCCCTCGACGCGCTGGCCGATCGCGCCGACCAGCACCCGCAGGCCTATCGCTGGAGCTTCGCGCGCGACTTCGACACCCAGGCCCGTCTCGTGGTCGTCGACTCGCGGGCGGCCCGGGTGCTCGACCCGGACCGGCGCTCCATGCTCGATGACGGTGAGCTGCTGTGGCTCGACGCCCAACTGCAGGGCGACGTGGACCATCTACTCATCGGGACGTCGCTGCCGTTCCTGCTCGCCCCTGGACTGCACCACATCGAGACGTTCGGCGAGGCGATCGCGCAGGGCGCCTGGGGCCGGCCGGGCGCCTGGCTGGGGGAGACCGCCCGGACCAAGGCGGACCTGGAGCACTGGGCGGCGTTCCAGGAGGGGTTCCGCGACGTCGCCGAGGTGGTCGTCGAGGTGGCGACCGGACGGCGTGGTCGCGCACCCAGGACGATCACCTTCCTGTCCGGCGACGTGCACCACAGCTACGTGGCGGAGGCCTGGCCCCGGGGGTCGATGGCGGGGAGCCGGATCCTGCAGGCGGTCTGCTCGCCGATCCGCAACCCGCTGCCCGTGCCGATGCAACGCTTCATGACGGTCGCGGCGAGGCGCGCCTCCGGACAGCTGGGCAGGCTGCTCTCCCTCACGGCCCGGGTGCCGCTGGAGCCGCTGCGCTGGTCCGTGGTCCAGGGGCCCTGGTACGACAACAACCTGGCGGTCCTCGAGCTCGACCCCGGCGGCCTGCGGATGTGGTGGAACGCGGGAGAGCTCGACGGCGGCCAGGAGCTGCCCGCGCTCAGGCGGGTGGCGACCGTCGGCCCCGTCGGCTGAGGCCCGGGCCTCGGGCCGACGTCTCGAGCCGGGTGTGGGCCGGTCGGAAATCGGTCGTGCGCCGGCGCCGGTCTCACTACGCTCGCCGGGTGACTCCCGACGACCTCCTCCAGGTGTACGACGCGGAGGTCCGTGCCACCTACCCCGCACGGATCCCGCCCGGCTGGTCGGTGACCCGGGACGGCCCGCTGGCGCGCACCGTGATGCCGCGCGAGGGGTTCGCCATGCTGGTCGAGGACGCGAGCCGGCTGACCCGCGACGAGCTGGCCGCGCTCGTCGAGCGGACGTTCGCCTTCTACGCCGAGCAGGGACTCGGCTTCGAGTGGAAGACGTTCGACCACGACCGACCCGACCTCGAGCCGCTGCTCGTCGCCGCCGGTGCCCGGCCCGATGCGCACGAGGCGCTGGTGCTGGGGGAGACCCGGCTCCTCGCGGCCGACCCGGTGCTGCCCGATGACCTCACCCTGCGCGAGGTCGACGCGCGCGCCGACCTGGAGCGGATCGCGGCGATGGAGTCGGAGGTGTGGGGCGAGGACTGGTCCTGGCTGGCCGACGACCTGGAGGAGCGGCTCGCCGCGGTCCACGACCCGGTGCGGGTCTTCGTCGTCGAGGACCTCGCGTCCGACCGGGTCGTGAGCGCCGCGTGGCTCGCGCCGCTGGTCGGCACCCGGGTCGCCGGGCTGTGGGGCGGCAGCACGCTCACGGCGTACCGCGGGCGCGGTGTCTACCGAGCGCTGGTCGCCGCCAGGGCCAGGCTCGCGCTCGAGCTCGGCCACGACCTGCTGCAGGTCGACGCCAGCGACGACAGCCGGCCCATCCTCGAGCGGCTCGGCCTGCTCACGGTCGGCGGCACCACGCCGTACGTGGCACGATCGGCACCGTGACGAGCAGCTCGGCCGAGGCGCACCGACGGGCCGACCTCGCCCGCCTGCGCCGGGTCCGCGACCGGATCGATCGCGACTACGCCCAGCCGCTGGACGTGGAGTCACTGGCGCGCGACGCGCACATGTCGGCGGGCCACCTGAGCCGACAGTTCAAGGCGGCCTACGGCGAGTCGCCGTACTCCTACCTGATGACCCGCCGCGTCGAGCGGGCGATGGCGCTGCTGCGCCAGGGCGACCTCAGCGTCACCGAGGTCTGCTTCGCGGTCGGCTGTCAGTCGCTCGGGACCTTCAGCACCCGGTTCTCCGAGCTCGTGGGGATGGCGCCCAGCGCCTACCGCGAGGCGGTCTGCCGGGGCGCCGGCGGGTTGCCGCAGTGCGTCGCCAAGCAGGTCACCCGACCGGTCAGGAATCGAGAAGCGACCGCCCTCGATCCGCAACTAGCGTGACCCGCATGAACCTCACCATCCACACCACCGTCCTCCCGCACGAGGATCCGGAGGCCTCGGTGGCCTTCTACCGCGACACCCTCGGCTTCGAGGTCCGCACCGACGTCGGCACGGGCACCATGCGCTGGATCACCGTCGGGCCCGTCGACCAGCCCGAGACCTGCATCCTGCTCGGACCCCCGGCTCCCGACCCCGGCGTCACGGACTCCGAGCGCGCGTTGATCGCCGACATGATGGCCAAGGGCACCTACGGCTGGATCATGCTCGCCACCGACGACCTCGACGGGACCTTCGAACGGATCCAGGCCAGCGCCGAGGTCGTCCAGGAGCCCACCCAGCAGCCCTACGGGATCCGCGACTGCGCCGTGCGCGACCCCGCCGGCAACATGGTCCGGATCCAGGAGGTCGCACGATGAGGACGATGACCTGCCGGCAGCTGGGCGGCCCCTGCGACCAGCCCTTCCAGGGCGAGCGCGCCGAGGACGTCATCAACCAGCAGGACCAGCACCTCAAGGACCTGGTCGCCGCCGGTGACGAGGCGCACGTGCCTGCCAACGACGACATGCGTGGACGCTGGAAGCGCCCGATCAAGGCGATGGGCTGGTACAAGGACACCAAGCGGAGGTTCGCGGAGCTTCCCGAGGACTGACGAGCGAGGAGACCGAGCACGCATGCCAGCGAAGAAGGCCGCCGCGGTGGGGGAGCACCCCGCTGACAGCCACGACCTGATCCGGGTGATCGGCGCCCGGGTGAACAACCTGCGCGACGTGAGCGTCGAGATCCCCAAGCGCCGCCTGACCGCCTTCACCGGCGTCTCGGGCTCCGGGAAGAGCTCGCTGGTGTTCGCCACCATCGCGGCGGAGTCGCAGCGGCTCATCAACGAGACCTACAGCGCGTTCGTCCAGGGCTTCATGCCATCGCTCGCCCGCCCCGAGGTCGACCGTCTCGAGGGCCTCACGACGGCGATCATCGTCGACCAGGAGCGGATGGGCGCCAATCCGCGCTCGACCGTCGGCACCGCCACCGACGCGAACGCGATGCTGCGGATCCTCTTCAGTCGGCTCGGAGATCCCTACGTCGGCCCGCCCACCGCCTACTCCTTCAACGTCCCGACCCGCAAGGCCAGCGGGATGATGACCACCGAGAAGGGCGGCCGCACCGAGCGGAAGGTGGCCAAGCAGGAGGTCTACCTCGGCGGCATGTGCCCGCGCTGCGAGGGCATGGGCAAGGTCAGCGACATCGACCTGACCGCCCTCTACGACGACGAGAAGTCGCTCAACGACGGGGCGCTCACGGTGCCCGGCTACTCGATGGACGGGTGGTACGGCCGACTCTTCGAAGGCATGGGTCTGCCCATGGACAAGCCGATCAAGTCGTTCAGCAAGAAGCAGCTCGAGACGATGCTGTGGTCCGAGCCGACCAAGATCAAGGTCGAGGGCGTCAACCTCACCTTCACCGGGATGATCCCGCAGATCCAGAAGTCGATGCTGTCCAAGGACCCCGACGCGATGCAGCCGCACATCCGGCGCTTCGTCGACCGAGCAGTGACCTTCCAGACCTGCCCGGAGTGCGAGGGCACCCGACTCACGCCTGATGCTCGCACGTCGAAGATCCGTGGGAAGTCGATCGCCGACCTGTGCGCGCTGCAGATCAACGACCTCGCGGACTGGATCCGTGGCCTCGACGAGCCCTCGGTCGCACCGTTGCTGACGGGGCTGCAGCACCTGCTCGACTCGTTCTCGGAGATCGGTCTGGGCTATCTCTCGCTCGATCGGCCCGCCGGCACGCTGTCCGGGGGAGAGGCGCAGCGCACCAAGATGATCCGGCACCTCGGGTCGTCGCTCACCGACGTCACCTACGTCTTCGACGAGCCGACGATCGGCCTGCACCCGCACGACATCGAGCGAATGAACCGGCTGCTCCTCCAGCTGCGGGACAAGGGCAACACGGTGCTGGTGGTCGAGCACAAGCCGGAGACCATCGCGATCGCCGACCACGTGATCGACCTCGGACCGGCGGCGGGCTCCGGGGGAGGCACGATCTGCTTCGAGGGCGACCTGGACGGGTTGCGCGCCAGCGGCACGATCACCGGCAAGCATCTCGACGACCGTGCCTCGCTCAAGGACGCAGTGCGCGAGGCCACCGGACACCTGGAGGTGCGCGGCGCCAGCATGCACAACCTGCGCGACGTCGACGTGGACATCCCGCTGGGCGTGCTCACGGTCGTCACCGGCGTCGCGGGCTCCGGCAAGAGCTCGCTGATCCACGGCTCGCTCGCGGACCGCGACGAGGTGATCGTCATCGATCAAGGCGCGATCAAGGGGTCGCGGCGCAGCAACCCGGCGACCTACACCGGACTGCTCGACCCCATCCGCAAGGCGTTCGCCAAGGCCAACGGCGTGAAGCCGGCCCTGTTCAGCTCCAACTCCGAGGGCGCCTGCTCGACCTGCAACGGAGCAGGGGTGATCTTCACCGAGCTCGGACCGATGGCGACAGTCGAATCACCGTGCGAGGAGTGCGAGGGCCGGCGGTTCAGGGCCGACGTGCTGGAGCACACGCTGGACGGCAAGGACATCGCCGAGGTGCACGAGATGTCGGTGACCGACGCGCTGGAGCACTTCGGCGACGGCGAGGCACGGATCCCGGCCGCCGTGAGGATCCTCGAGCGCCTGGTCGAGGTCGGGCTCGGCTACATCACGCTCGGCCAGCCACTCACGACACTCTCCGGCGGCGAGCGGCAACGCCTCAAGCTGTGCGTCCAGATGGGCGAGAAGGGCGACACCTACGTCCTCGACGAGCCGACCACCGGCCTCCACCTCGCCGACGTGGAGAACCTGCTCGGCCTCCTCGACCGGCTCGTCGACGCCGGCAAGTCCGTGATCGTCATCGAGCACCACCAGGCCGTGATGGCGCACGCCGACTGGATCATCGACCTCGGGCCGGGCGCCGGCCACGACGGCGGTCGGGTGGTCTTCAAGGGAACGCCGGCCGACCTGGTGGGAGCGAAGAAGAAGACGTTGACGGGCGAGCACCTGGCGGCGTACGTGGGGGGCTGAGTCCCAGAAGCTGCCCGACCGGACCGCTCAGAGGCTGAGCTTCATGCCGACGTGCGACGGGGCGTAGCCCAGCCGCTCGTAGAAGCGGCGCGCGTCGGCGCGGTCGACGTCGGTGGCGAGCTGCGCCAGCGTGGCGCCGCGGGCGCGCCCGTGGTCGTGGGCCCAGCTGAGCATCTCGGTGCCGAGCCCCACCCCGCGCACTGGCGCTGCCACCCGGACCCCTTCGATCTGCAGCCGCGTGGCGCCACGCCGGGTGAGACCGGGGACGATGCTGAGCTGCATGGTGGCCACGACGGCGTCGGCCTCGTCACGGACCACCGCCAGGTACTGGGCGGGGTCGCGCGCCACCGCGTCGAAGGCCGCCTCGTAGCGGCCGATCTCCGTGGACTCCCGGTCCGCGCCGAGCGGGTCGTCGGTCAGCAGCGCCACGATGTCGGCGACGTCCGTGCGTCGCGCGCGGTGGAGTCGGAACCGGCGACCGTGGAGATGCAGCATCCCGCCGACCGACTCCAGGGCCCGGCTGCGGAGCCGCGCGACGAGGTGGTCGAGCCAACGGCCGACGTTGCCACGAGCGTCCAGCGTGTCGGGGTAGCGGCACCGGAGGTGCAGGCCGGATTCGTCGAGGATGAACCACAGCATGACGCCGTCGGTGAGCACCGACGCCCCGACGTACTGCGCCTCCAGGCCCGTGGCGTCCACCCGCACGGGGAGCCGGCGCAGGTCGAGCCAGGAGATCGCGAACATGCCCGGAGACTCGGGCATGCCGCCCCACGGTGCCAGCACGTCCTCCAGTGGCCAGGAGCCGAGCCGGACGGCCTCCTGCACCGCCGCCGCGGCCGCGCCGGGCTCCGGGTCCGCCGACTCGAGCACCGCGTTGGTGATGAACCAGCCCACCGAGTCGTGCCAGGCGGGCTCGTAGCGACTGTGCACGGGGAACACGGCGCGCAGGGGAGCGGCTGCGAGGTCGCGGGTGATCTCCGTCATCGTCGCCACGACCAGGGACAGCGTCGAGACGCCCAGCTCCCGCGCCAGGACACCGAAGGACGCGCTGGCATCGACGTCGAGGACGTCACGCACCTCGACCCGCTCGCGCTGAGGTCTCGCGACGTCGCCGAGAGGCATCGGGAATCGGGGCATCACCCCGCCGGAAGCCTGGAGGATCTCCCGCCAACGCCGGCGTACGTCCTCGGGGGCGAGCGGCCGGTCACGCAGGGCGGCGGTGTGGTCGGCGAAGGCCGGGACAGGGGGCGACCCGCTGAAGGGCACCCGCCCCGCGCGCGCCGCGTCGAGAGCGGCCAGGAGGTCGCGGGCGATGACCAGCATCGACCACATGTCGACGTGGGCGTGGTCGGCCGCGACGATCACCGTGGGTCCGTCAGCGGTCTGGAGGACGCAGAGCCGGTGGGAGGGCGCGGCGTACGGCGTGCACGCCGCGTCGAGCAGCCCACGCAGCGCGTCGTTGACGGCCTGTCCCGCCTCGACGGGGTGCTCCACCCACTGCCCGTCCAGGACCTCCGCGCCCCGCAGCCGGGGCGAATCGTCGTCGCCGAGCACGAAGACCGACCGCAGCGTGCCGTGCCGGTCGACCACCGCCCGCCAGGCCGACTCCAGGTGTTCGAGGTCGGGGGACCAGGGGAGACGGAAGGAGAGTGCCATCCAGGAGCCGGCCCGGTCACCGGCCCCGACGTGGCGGTGCTGGTCGAAGGAGACCGGGAGCGGGTCCCCCGCGGGACGCACCTGGAGGTCGTAGCCCAGCAGTCGGCCGAACGGCAACCGCAGGTGGGCGACGTTCGTGAGCCGCATGCCGACTAGCCTAGGGCTCCGACTCGCACCAGCCGAAGGAGCCGCCGCGTGCCCACCTTCTCCGTGTCGGGAGCCGAGCTCGACTTCGAGATCAGTGACGAGGGCGGTCCGGCCGTCGTGCAGCTGCACGGTCTCACCTCGAGCCGACACCGGGACCGGCTGCTCGACCTGGATCTCGGGCGCGGCCTCAGCGGCACCCGTCTGCTGCGCTACGACGCTCGGGGGCACGGTCGGTCCTCCGGGAGCATGGTGCCCGCCGACTACGGGTGGGACCGGCTCGCCGACGACCTGCTTCAGCTGCTCGAGCACGTCTTCCCCGGCGAGAGGGCGCACGGCGTCGGTCCGTCCATGGGCACCGGGACGCTCCTGCACGCGATCACCCGGGCCCCGGAGCGCTTCTCCGCGCTGACGCTGGTCGTCCCACCGACCGCCTGGGAGTCCCGGGTGGCCAAGGCGGTCGACTATCGGGCCGCTCGACAGCTGGTCGAGAGCCGGGGGATGCCGGCCTTCGTCGAGGCCGGACGCCTCGCGACCCGACCGCCGGCGACGGTCGAGGCTCCGGAGACGGTGCCGGACGTGACCGAGGCATTGCTGCCGACGCTGCTCGAGGGCGCGGCGATGACCGACTTCCCGTCCCGGGAGGCGGTGGCCGGGATCGCGGTCCCGACCCTGGTGCTCGCCTGGGTCGAGGATCCTGCGCACCCGGTCAGCACCGCGGCCGGCATCACCGCCCTGGTCCCGGGCTCCCGGATGGTGATCGCCGAGACGCCGGCGGACGTGTCCACCTGGCCCGGACTGCTGCACCGCCAGGTCACCGAGGTGCACGGTTGAAAGCTCAGCTCCGACGCAGCTCGTCGAGCCGTCTGGCCCGGCGTACGCCGGCCGTGCGGCGGTAGGACGTCTCGACCAGCTCGGCGACCTCGTCCCAGTCGGTGCCGTCGTCCAGGTCGACGCCGATCCATCCGGACGGGCCGAGATACATCGGGTGGTAGCACCGCGGGTCCTCGAGCAGTGCGGGGTACTCCACCGGATCGGCGAGCACCAGCACCGAGGCCGGATGGCGCACGTAGCCGTCGCCGGCCTTCACGCTGCCGCCGTAGTAGGCGAACACCTTGGTGGTGAAGAAGGCCGGGATCCCGTGCGAGACCTTCTCCGCCGCGTCCGGGAGGGCGAGCGTGACCTTCCGGAGGCGCCGGAGCACCGGATCGTCGTCGTCGAACATCCGCGGATGTGCCATCGATCCACTCTAGAGTCTCCGGGTGCCGACCCACCCGCTCTGGAACGCGTTCGACGTGCCGTCGATCGAGGAGATCGAGGCCGCCCGGGTCGAGCTCGCCGTGTGGACCCCCGCGACGGTCCAGGTCGTGCCGTACGACCCGACCTGGCCGCAGGCGTACGCCGCCGTCCGCGATCGCGTGATCGCGGCGCTGGGGGACCGGGTGCTGAGGATCGAGCACGTCGGCTCGACGTCCGTGCCCGGACTCTGGGCGAAGCCGGTGATCGACGCCGACCTCACCGTCGCGGACTCGGGGGATGAGGACGCCTGGCTTCCCGAGCTGGAGGCGGCGGGCTTCGTGCTGCGGGTCCGGGAGCCCGACTGGGAGGAGCACCGCTGTCTGCGCGGATCCGAGCCGACCACCAACCTGCACGTCTTCTCGCCCGGCGCTCGCGAGCCGCAGCGGCACCGGCTGTTCCGGGACTGGCTGCGCGCCCAC
>JBAWHI010000372.1:0-2466 GCA_049593675.1 Nocardioides sp. | reverse complement strand
CTGCTGGCCATGTTCATGCGGGTCGGCGGCGGCATCTTCACCAAGGCGGCCGACGTCGGGGCCGACCTGGTCGGCAAGGTCGAGAACAACATCCCCGAGGACGACCCCCGCAACGCCGCGACGATCGCGGACAACGTGGGCGACAACGTCGGCGACTGCGCCGGCATGGCCGCCGACCTCTTCGAGTCCTACGCCGTGACCCTGGTCGCGGCGCTGATCCTGGGCTCGCAGGCGTTCGGCGACAAGGGCCTCGTCTTCCCGCTGCTGATCCCGGCGATCGGTGCTCTCACGGCGGTGGCCGGCGTCTACCTGACCCGACCCAAGGCCGGTGAGAACGGACTGACCACCATCAACCGCTCGTTCTACCTGTCGTCGGGCATCGCGGCCGTCGCCAGCGTGATCCTGGCCTACGTCTATCTGCCCAGCAGCTTCGGCGACTTCACGAACATCGCGGGCGAGCTCGCCGGCGCCGACGGCGACCCGCGCTTCATCGCGGCCTCCGCGGTCGTCATCGGCATCGTGATGTCCGCGGGCATCCTGGCCCTCACCGGCTACTACACCGGCACGGAGTACCGCCCGGTCAAGGACGTCGGCAAGACCTCGCTCACCGGCGCGGCCACCGTGATCCTGTCGGGTCTCTCGGTCGGCTTCGAGTCGGCGGTCTACACGACCCTGGTCATCGGGGCCGCGGTGTTCGGCGCCTACCTCCTCGGTGGTGCCGCACTCACGGTGTCGCTGTTCGCGGTCGCCCTGGCCGGCTGCGGTCTGCTCACCACGGTCGGCGTCATCGTCGCGATGGACACCTTCGGCCCGGTCTCGGACAACGCCCAGGGCATCGCTGAGATGTCCGGCGACGTCAGCGACGACGGTGCGCAGATCCTCACCGAGCTCGATGCCGTCGGCAACACGACCAAGGCCATCACCAAGGGAATCGCGATCGCGACGGCCGTCCTCGCCGCGACCGCACTGTTCGGGTCGTACGCGACCTCGGTCTTCGAGTCGCTGCGCAAGGCCAACGTCAGCAGCGACGAGGCCTACCTGCTCGACTTCTCGGTCTTCAACCCCGCCGTGATCGTCGGCGTCCTGCTCGGCGCGTCCGTGGTGTTCCTGTTCTCCGGTCTGGCGATCAACGCCGTCGCCCGGGCGGCGGGCGCGGTCGTCTACGAGGTGCGCCGACAGTTCCGGGAGATCCCCGGAATCATGGAGGGCACCGGCCGCCCGGAGTACGGCAAGGTCGTCGACATCGTCACCAAGGACTCGCTGCGTGAGCTGATCACGCCGGGCATCTTGGCGGTCCTGGCCCCGATCGCGGTCGGGTTCGGTCTCGGCGTCACCGCGCTGGCGGGCTTCCTCGCCGGTGCCATCGGCACCGGCACCCTGATGGCTGTCTTCCTGGCCAACTCGGGTGGTGCGTGGGACAACGCGAAGAAGCTGGTCGAGGACGGCAACCACGGCGGCAAGGGCTCTGCCGCCCACGAGGCGACGGTCATCGGCGACACCGTCGGCGACCCGTTCAAGGACACGGCCGGCCCGGCGATCAACCCGCTGATCAAGGTGATGAACCTGGTCTCGCTGCTGATCGCCAGTGCGGTGGTGTCGCTGAGCGTCGGCGACGACCAGAACGATGTGGCACGGATCGCGATCGCGCTCGTCTGCGTCGTGATCATCGCGGTCGCCGTCTACATCTCCAAGCAGCGTGAGGTCACCCTCGGCGACGACGACTCCGGCACGACGGCGCCTCCGCCGCCCCCGCCGGCCGAGTCTGCTCCGTCGAGCGACCCGGCGCCGACCCAGCAGTTCGAGGCGCCTCAGCAGCCCTGAGCCCGGCGCCATCCAGCGACGACGGCCCGCCCCGAGATCCTCGGGCGGGCCGTCGTCCGTCGGCGGCCGTGCTGCCGCCTCTCGGCGGCGACGCGGCCACCTCCAGCACCGTGACGATGCCCGTGAGGGTGCGGCCCGACACCCGAGGTCTGGACCAGCCCCCTACGCTCGGCCTGTGACTGCGCCCCCGGCCCCGGACCTGCCCCAGCGGCTCCGCTCCGCTCTCGTCGAGGCCGGATTCACCTACGACGCGGTCGCCGAGGCGCTCGGCCCGGTCGCCCACGCCGCGCTCGGGCGCAACGAGACGACACCCGGCCTGCGTCGTACGGCGGGCGGCGGAGCGCTCGAGACCCTGATCCGGCTCTTCCTCCTGCAGGCTCCCGTGGAGCTGCCGGCCGCCGAACGGGCCCTGCCCGGACTGGTCGACCGGCTGGCCGCCGAGGGCTTCCTGGAGCAGAGCGTGGGCGAGGTCGCGGCACGACTCGACGTGCGGCCCTATGCGGCCGACGAGGAGCACCTGTGGGTCGTCAGCGACCTGACCCCGGGCCTCGACGGAGGCAGCAGCCGGGTCGGTCCGGACCACGTGCTCGGGGTCAGCTCGGCGTCGGTGTCCCTGGCCCAGCTCACCCTGCGCGAGCCCGTCGG
>JBAWHI010000371.1:0-1680 GCA_049593675.1 Nocardioides sp. | reverse complement strand
GATCGGGTGTGGCCGAGGCCGTAGAACGTGGCCCCGTCGCGGGGTCATCGCCGCTAGCCCCGGTTCTGCCGGGATCGAACGAGGAGAGAGAACGTGACTGGTCCGCTGCAGGGGATCAAGGTGCTGGAGATCGCGGGGATCGGTCCCGGGCCGTTCGCGGCGATGCTTCTGGCCGACATGGGCGCCGACGTCATCCGGGTCGATCGTGCCCAGGCCGTCGTCGGTGGCGACCCGGCGAGCCCGCCAGGTGACGTGCTCAACCGGGGCCGGCGTTCGATCGGGGTCGACCTGAAGAACCCCGACGGCGTGGAGGGGCTGCTCGAGCTGGTGGAGCAGGCCGACGGGCTCATCGAGGGCTTCCGCCCGGGGGTGTGCGAACGCCTCGGCATCGGCCCCGATGTGTGCCTGGCCCGCAACCCGAGGTTGGTGTTCGGTCGCATGACCGGATGGGGGCAGGAGGGGCCCTACGCCCAGGCCGCCGGCCACGACATCAACTACATCTCCCTCGCGGGAGCGCTCGAGCCGATCGGACGCGCCGGTGAGGCACCCGTTCCGCCCCTCAACCTGGTGGGCGACTTCGGAGGCGGCGGCATGTTCCTCGCGTTCGGCGTCGTGTGCGCGCTGCTCGAGGCGAAGAGCTCGGGTCAGGGTCAGGTCGTCGATGCGGCGATGGTCGACGGCTCCGCGGTGCTGATGACGATGTTCCACGCGTTTCGGGCCATGGGGATCTGGGAGGACGAGCGGGGCACGAACCTGCTCGACACCGGCGCGTGGTTCTACGACGTCTACGAGACCAAAGATGCCAAGTACGTCTCGATCGGTTCGATCGAGCGGCAGTTCTGCGCCGAGCTGCTCGCGCTGACCGGCCTGACCGATGATCCGCAGTTCGCGAACCAACACGACAAGGCCAACTGGCCTGCGATGAAGGAGCGCATGGCGTCGATCTTCAAGGAGAAGACCCGGGACGAGTGGTGCGCCATCATGGAGCACACCGACGTCTGCTTCGCCCCGGTCCTGTCGATGGCCGAAGCCCCGGAGCACCCGCACAACAAGGAGCGCGGCACCTTCGTCGAGCGCAACGGCATCGTGCAACCGGCTCCGGCGCCGCGCTACTCGCGCACACCGGGTGGCATCCAGCGGCCACCCGCGTTCGCTGGCCAGCACACCGACGAGGCGTTGGCCGACTGGGGGATGGCGGCGGACCGAGTCGCGGAGCTGCGTTCGAGCGGTGCCATCGCCTGACCGTCGTCCCGGTGGTCGGCGTGGGAGCGCGAACGGCGAACGTGCCGGTAGATTCCGGGCGTGGCCACCCTTGTCTCCTTCCATGCCCATCCCGACGACGAGAGCATCGCGACCGGTGGCACGTTGGCCGCTGCAGCTGCCGCTGGCCACCGGGTGGTGCTCGTCTTCGGAACCCGCGGCGAGGAGGGTGAGCCCGTGCCGGGTGTGCTCGCCGAAGGTGAGCAGCTCTGGGAGCGGCGGGTGGTCGAGAGCCACACGTCGGCCGAGGTGCTCGGCGTCGAGCGTGTGGAGTTCCTCGGCTACACCGACTCCGGGATGATGGGCGAGCCCACCAACGACAACCCGGCGTGCTTCTGGCAGGCGGATCTGGACGAGGCCGCGGAGCGGTTGGCCACGATCCTCCGTGACGAGGGCGCCGACATCCTCACGGTCTACGAC
>JBAWHI010000370.1:0-5131 GCA_049593675.1 Nocardioides sp. | reverse complement strand
ATCCAGAGCAGCGCCGAGCTGGCGCGGATCGCGAACCGTCTCGCCGGCGCCACCGAGGGCGCGGACCACGGCGTCGTACTCCGTCTGCGCGGCGAGGTCGGCGACGACGTTGTAACCGTAGATCAATTGCATGGGGCCCTTCTCGAGCCCCCAGGCGGAGTTGTTTCCGACGATCATCACCACGGGCAGTCCATGTCTCACCAAGGTGTCGACGTCCATCAGTGAGAAGCCGGCGGCGCCGTCGCCGAGCAGCAGCACCACCTGGGACGACGGTCGGGCCAGGCGGGCGGCGATGGCCGCGCCCAGACCGGCGCCGAGGCAGCCGTAGGGCCCCGGGTCGAGCCAGCCCCCCGGGCGCTTCGGCTCCACGAACTTGCCGGCGAAGCTGACGAAGTCGCCACCGTCACCGATGACGACCGCGTCCTCGGCGAGCCGGGGGACCAGCTCGCCGTAGATGCGAGCGGGGTGGATCGGATCGGCCTCGGCGCCCAGCAGTGCGGAGTCGCGCTCGACCGCAGCGGCGACCGAGCCCTGCAGGTCGGCGACCCAGTCGGCCCAGTCCGGTCGACGGGTCGCCCGCTCGAGCCCACTGAGCAGCCCGTCGAAGATCATGGTCAGGTCCCCGGACGCCGAGGCCGCGAGCTCGGCGTGCGAGGCGACCTGGCCCGGGGAGTCCGCGACGTGCACCACCCGAGCAGGGACGGCTCCGTCGGCACCGCCGAACGTGCCGTAGCCCAGTCGGAAGTCCAGGGGCGTGCCCACGACGATCACCAGGTCGCTGCCCCCGAGCGCCTTGCCGCGCGCCTTGGTCACCAGCAGCGGGTGACCGCCGGGGACCACGCCGCGACCCATCCCGTTGGTGATGGCGGGCACGCCGACCGCCTCGACGAACCGGAGCGCGGCCTCCTCCGCGTGGTCGGCCCACACGTCCGTGCCGAGGATCAGCACGGGACGCTCGGCGCCCGCGAGCAGCGCGGCGATCCGGTCGAGCGCATCGGTGTCGGGATCGGCCCCGCGCGGTGTCGTCAGGTCGGGCACGGTGCCGGTCGCGCTGTTGAACAGCTCGTCCATCGGCACGTCCACGAACACCGGGCCGCGGTGCGGGGCGCGAGCGGTGAGGAAGGCGTCGTGGAGATCGCCGGCGACGTCGGCGGCCGTGGGGATGGTGCGCGCCAGCTTGGACACCGGCGCGAAGATCGGCGGCTGGTCGAGCTCCTGGAGAGCGCCGGTGCCCCAGCGACCCTGGGGCGCCCGGCCGCCGAGCAGCACCATCGGCGACCCCGCGAACTGTGCCTGCGCGACCGCGCTCAGTCCGTTGGTGACTCCCGGACCGGCCGTCAGGACGGCGAGCCCAGGGACCCGGGTGAGCTTGCCCGTCGCCTCCGCGGCGAAGGCCGCGGTCTGCTCGTGCCGGACGTCGAGGAGCCGCACGGGCGTCTCGGCCTTCACGGCTCCGTCGTACAGCGGGAAGACGTGCGCGCCGGACAGCGTGAACATGGTCTCCACGCCGTGGGCCTGGGCGACGGCGGTCGCGAGCTCACCCGCGTGGCCGGTCAGTTCGGAGGACATGCCCGAAGGTTACTCACCCGTAGGGCCGAGGAACGCCGAGTTCGTCTGCTTGAGGGCCTGGACCACCACCAGCAGCAGGTCCGAGCGGACCTGCGGCGGTCGGCTGCCCAGGGCGAGCTGGAGGTAGAGCGCCCGCAAGAACGCCTCGGCGTTGCCGCTGAGGAGGTAGGGATCGCGCCCCGAGCGGCTGCTCCGGGTGCCGGCCGCGGCCGCGAGGCGGGCGATCCAGGGCTCGATGACCCGCAGCGGCACCACGTTGCGACGCAGCACGTTCATGGTGGCGTAGGCGAGCCGGTCCGGCTCCCCGTGGGTGAACAGGTGGTCGACCGGCAGCAGGACCCGGTCGGCGATCACGTCGAGGACCACGGTCAGCTCGGGCTGGGCGAGGTGGGGGGAGCCGGCCAGCGTCGCCAGCGTGTCCGCACCGTGTGCCACTGCGTGCGCCCAGCCCTTGCCCGGGACGAAACCGCGCAGGTCGCGCTCACGCAGCAGCCAGGTCGAGAGCCGGTCGCCCCACTCCAGGATCTTGCCGCCGGGCAGCAGTGGGCGCTGGTTGTCGCGGGCGATGCACTCGCCGAGGACGAGCGCCGAGAAGCTGCGACGGAACACCGTGTCGGTGTCCTGCTCGCCGAGGCCGACGCCGAGGCCGACCGCCATCCCGTCGCCGAGGCCGGCGAGCAGATCGTCGTACACACCCCGGTCGAGCCAGGTCGTCAGGGTCGGGTAGGCGGTCCCGTCACGCAGTGCCGGATCGGGGTCGCCCAGCATCCGGGTCAGCTCGGCGGTGAGGTCGTCGAGCGGACGATCCGTCGGCACCACCAGGCCGGCGGAGCGCACCTGATTCCAGTACGACCCGGGCATGACGGCTATCTTGGCAGAGGTGGTCCAGACCTGTGCGGGGGGTCCGCCTGGGTCCCGGGCGCATCGGTGGACCTACGCTTGCGACCGTGCCGTCCCTGACCGACCTGGTGCGCAGCCACACCGACCTCGACGCCGATGACGTCGCGTGGTTGCAGCTGCTGCAGGCGGACTGGCAGATCATCGCCGACCTCTCCTTCGCCGACCTCGTGCTGTGGCTCCCGGACCAGGGCGGCCGGGGCTTCTGGGCGGCCGGCCAGATGCGGCCGACGACCGGCCCGACGGCGTACGTCGACGACGTGGTCGGCACCTTCGTCCCGACCGGGCGACGGCCGCTGATCGACGCGGCCCACGCGCAGGGCCGGCTGGTCCGCGAAGGAGATCCGGAGTGGCGCGACGACGTGCCGGTGCGGGTCGAGACGATCCCGGTGCGCCGCGGCGGCCGGGTGATCGCGGTCGTCGCGCGCAACACCAACCTCCTGGGCGTGCGCACTCCCAGCAGGCTCGAGCTGTCCTACCTGCAGGCAGCCGCCGACCTCACCCAGATGATCGCCTCCGGTCACTTCCCCGCGGCCGGGCAGCGCAGCGACCACGCCGACAGCCCGCGGGTGGGGGACGGCTTCGTCCGCGTCGATGCTGCTGGTCGGGTCGTCTACGCCAGCCCGAACGCCCTGTCCGTCTTCCGCCGCCTCGGGCTGTCAGGCGACCTGGCCGGCCTCTCGCTGGCCGACACTACGCGCGAGCTCGTCCCGCCGCGTCGTCGTCCGGACGAGGAGACCCTGAGCGTCGTGCTCGGTGGCCGAGCGCACCGCGACACCGAGATCGGCAGCGAGGAGGTCTCGCTCATCGTCCGGGCGATCCCGCTGCGCCCCGAGGGCGAGCACATCGGAGCGCTCGTGCTGGTCCGCGACGTCACCGACCTGCGCCGACGCGACCGGGAGCTGGTGACCAAGGACGCCACCATCCGCGAGATCCACCACCGCGTGAAGAACAACCTGCAGACCGTGGCGGCGCTGCTGCGGCTCCAGGCGCGGCGGATGGACTCGGAGTCGGCGCGGCTCGCGCTCGAGGAGGCGGTGCGCCGGGTCGGGTCGATCGCCATCGTGCACGAGATCCTCAGCCAGGCGGTCGAGGAGAGGGTCGACTTCGACGAGATCGTGGACCCGCTCGGCCGGATGGTCACGGAGGTCAGCGCGGTCGGCCGCCGGGTCCGGGTGCGACGCGACGGATCGTTCGGCGTCCTGGCGTCGGAGGCCGCCACGGCGCTGGCGATGGTGCTCACCGAGCTGCTCCAGAACGCGGTGGAGCACGGCTATGACGCCGAGTCGACCGAGGCCGCCGGCGAGATCGTGCTGACGGCGCGGCGGCTGGTCGGGCGGCTGCACGTCACCGTCGACGACGACGGGCGAGGGCTGCCGGACGGGTTCGACCTGGACGGGTCGACCAATCTCGGGCTCTCGATCGTGCGGACGTTGGTGGAGTCCGAACTCGGCGGTCAGCTCGTGCTCGGACCGCGTCCAGCCGCTGCCGGGACCCGTGCCGCGCTCGACCTGCCGGTCGAGTGATCGAGGGAGGTCGGGTCCGGTCGACGGATCAGGCGGTCCGCACGCGCGAGCGGGCGTTGCGACGCTTGAGCGCGCGGCGCTCGTCCTCGCTGAGGCCGCCCCAGACGCCGTGGTCCTGGCCCGCCTCGAGCGCCCACGCGAGGCACTGCTCGCGCACGTCGCAGCGTCGGCACACCTGCTTGGCCTCCTCGATCTGGAGGATGGCAGGACCGGTGTTGCCGATCGGGAAGAACAGTTCCGGATCCTCGTCGAGGCAGGCGGAACGGTGGCGCCAATCCATGGCTGGGGGATCCCTCTTTCGTCGAAGCTCAGGTGTGCAGGTCGGGCGGACAAAGATGGTCGTGCCGCCCGTCACGCTCCTGTGGGCGTAGCGAAGTGAACTCGTTCACGAGCGCATCCACCACACTCGCAACTATTGGAGCGTTAAACAAGACCTTCCGATGGTCTGCTTGATCACAGCGGTCGCTCACGAGCATCTCGGGCCTCGGGGGTTCGGGTCGGCGGGGTGCGTCCTAGGCTTCCCTGGTGAGTGAACCACGCCCGGACAACCCGGCTCCCCTCGTCGTCGCCGCCTCGCTGGTCGCGGTCGAGGGTCTGCTCCTGCTCATCTACGCCGTGCTCGAGCTGGCCAACCTCTCGACGGACCGGGTGGCCGTCGCGCTCACGACCTCGACGTTCTTCACCGTGTACGGCGGGGTGCTCCTCGCCGGCGCCTGGGCCATCACGCACGGCCGGTCGTGGGCGCGCAGCCCGATCGTGCTCGCCCAGCTGATCCAGCTCGGGGTGGCGTGGAGCTTCCGCGGCGGCGAGACGACCCCGGTGGCGGTGGCGCTCGCGCTGAGCGCCCTCGTGGTCCTGGTGGGCCTGTTGAACCCGGTCAGCATCGAGGCGCTCGCCGACCACGAGGCCGGTCGCGAGGCGGACTCCTAGCTCGACTGCTCCAGTGCGGTGCGCAGCTGGTCGAGGGTGCGGTTGAGCAGCCGGGACACGTGCATCTGGGAGACGCCGATCTCGTCGGCGATCTGCGACTGGGTCATGTTCTTGAAGAACCGCAGCAGCAGGATCTTCTTCTCGCGCGGCTCCAGCCGGTCCAGCAGCGGCTTGATCGACTCGCGGATCTCGACGTGCTCGAGGCCGGC
>JBAWHI010000369.1:0-3702 GCA_049593675.1 Nocardioides sp. | reverse complement strand
CTCGCGCAGGTTGAGCTGCTTGGCGTTCTTGTTGAAGTAGTGGCGGGCGGCCGACTGGACGCCGTAGGTGCCGTCGCCGAAGTAGGCGATGTTGAGGTAGCGCTCGAGGATCCAGTCCTTGGAGTGGAGCTGCTCGATGGCGATGGCGTACCGCAGCTCGGTGAGCTTGCGGGCGTAGCTGTCCTCGCTCGCCGCCGCGCGCTCGGCCTTGGTCTTGGCCTGGGACTGCAGGGTCATCTTGACCATCTGCTGGGTGATCGAGGAGCCACCCTGGACCACGCCGTCGTTGGCCTGGTTGGTGATGAACGCACGCAGCGTGCCCTTGAGGTCCAGCGCGCCGTGCTCGTAGAAGCGGTAGTCCTCGATCGCGACGATCGCCTTGACCATCGTGCGCGAGATCTGGTCCAGCGACACGTTGACGCGGTTCTCGTCGTACAGCGTCGCGATCGTGTTGCCCTCGGAGTCGAGGACAGCGGTCTTCTGCGGCAGCGGGTCGGTCTCG
The DNA here is from genome assembly GCA_049593675.1 of Nocardioides sp. Taxonomy (GTDB): domain Bacteria; phylum Actinomycetota; class Actinomycetes; order Propionibacteriales; family Nocardioidaceae; genus Nocardioides. The sequence goes on along the minus strand of JBAWHI010000369.1, from coordinate 3,200 downwards.
AGCTCGGCCGGCAGGTTGTCGGTCGCGGCAGCGACCTGGTTGGCTCCGACGCCCAGGAGGCCGGCGAACGGAATGGCCAGGCCGGCGACGATGACACCCATGGCGACGGCCACGACGAGCATGACGCCGAGGTGGGAGGCGATCCGACCGGGGGTCGGGCGTTCGCTGCTCGGTTGGGACATGCGGGCAAGGTTACGGGAGGGCCGGTACCCCTACCTACTCCATAGCCCGATGTAACTAGTCAATTCGGACTATAGGTAGTGGGCCGGACGTGTCTGCCCGGATCCCGCGGAGTTCTTTAACTTCTTAACCGAGGGGAAGTTTTCCCGGGTAGGCGTCATGGGGACGCTGCCTAACTCGGAAATGATGTGGGGACATCACATGTGGGTAGAGGATTGGGCGCCTGCGGCCGCGTGCCGCGAGTCGCAGCCGGACCAGCTGTTCGTGCGTGGCGCGGAGCAGAACAAGGCCAAGCAGCTGTGCGCGGGTTGCCCCGTGCGCACCGAGTGTCTCGCTGAGGCGCTCGACAACCAGATCGAGTGGGGCGTCTGGGGCGGGATGACCGAGCGGGAGCGCCGGGCGCTCCTGCGTCGTCGTCCCGGCGCATCGTGGCGGACGGTCCTGGAGGCCGCCCGCGAGCAGGGTGCGCCGGTGGCGGAGAAGGTCGCCGCGGTCTGACGGCAGCCGGTCGGCGGGTTCGCTAGCGCGAGCCCGCCAACAGCTGACCGATCCGGCGCAGTCCGGTGAGGTCGTGCACGTCACCGGCCAGAGCGGGCACGACGACCGTCGCCACCTCCGGGTGGGCCGCCGTGAACCGCTCGCGCAGCAGGGCCTCGCGCTCGACGCCGCGGGTCTGGTCCGCGTGCAGCCGGAGCAGCCCGGCCGTCAGCGAACCCGGCTTCTCCTTGCTCAGACGAGCCGCCGCGGCCATCGACTCGTCCGCCGACAGCGCCCCCTGGGGCACCGGGCTGGCGCGGTTGACGATGAGGCCGGCGAGCGGCATGGCGTCCTCGCCGAGGCGCTCGACGAAGTACGCCGCCTCGCGCAGCGCGTCGGGCTCGGGGGCGGCCACGACGAGGAAGGCCGTGCCGTCGGCCTGGAGGAGCTCGAAGGTCTTCTGGGCCCGCTGCCGGAACCCACCGAAGAGCGTGTCGAAGGCGGCGACGAACGTCTGCATGTCGGTCAGCACCTGGGCGCCGATCACCCGGTTGAGAGCGCCGGTGATCATCCCGAACCCGGCCGTCATCATCCGGGCCGGACCGCGGGCGGGGGTGAGGAGCAGCCGGATGAAACGTCCGTCGAGGAAGCTCGACAGTCGCTCCGGCGCGTCGAGGAAGTCCAGCGCCGAGCGCGACGGCGGGGTATCGACCACGATCAGGTCGTAGCTGCCGTCCAGCTGGGCGGCCGCATGGATCTGCCCGAGCTTCTCCATCGCCATGTACTCCTGGGTGCCCGCGAACGAGCTCGAGAGCGCGATGTAGAACGGGTTCTCCAGGATCTGGCGGGCCTTCTCCGGGGTGGCCTGCCCCTCCACCACCTCGTCGAAGGTGCGCTTCATGTCGAGCATCATCGCGTCGAGCCGGCCGCCCTTGCGGTTGCCCTTCGCGTTGGTCCGCAGGCCCGCGACCGGTCGGGGGGTGTTGTCGAGGCGCTCGATGCCCATCGACTGGGCGAGCCGTCGTGCCGGGTCGATGGTGAGGACGACGACCTTGCGCCCGCGCTCGGCGGCGCGCAGCGCGAGGGCTGCCGAGGTCGTGGTCTTCCCGACGCCGCCGGACCCGCAGCACACGATGATCCCGGTGCCGCGGTCGTCGAGCAGGGCGTCCACGTCGAGCTCCGGAGCCGGTCCGGGGCTGGTGGCCAAGGGGCCGACGCGGGGGTGGGACTTCGCCGGACTCATCCCAGTCCCTGCTTCTTCAGGTCGGCGGCGAGCTCGTAGAGCCCGCCGAGGTCGATGCCCCCGGGCAGTCGCGGCAGCTCGTAGACCGGCACTCCGAGCTCGCCGACCACGGCACGCTGGGCGTCCTCGAGGGCGCGTCGTTCGGCGTGGTCGCGCGCCTGCGCCATCAGTCCGTCGACGAGGTCGGCGCCCGAGGTGACTCCGACGGCCGCGAGATCCGCCGCGATCTGCTCGCCGTCGAGCTCTCCGGCGAGCGCAGCCTCGAGGTCCGTCGGCGCGATGTCGCGGGGTCGGACCTGGTTCACCACGACCGCTCCGACCGGCAGCTGGGCGCCACGCAGGTCGGCGATGCCGTCGGCGGTCTCCTGCACCGGCATCTCCTCCAGCACGGTGACCAGGTGGACCGCCGTACGGGGTGAGCGGAAGAGCGTCATCATCGTGTCGGACTGGCTCTTGATCGGGCCGACCTTGGCGAGACCGGCAAGCTCGCCGCTGACGTTGAGGAACTGCGTGATCCGGCCGGTCGGAGGGGCGTCCAGCACCACCGCGTCGTAGCGGGTGGCGCCCTTGTTGCGGCTGTTGCGCTCGACCGCCTCGAACACCTTGCCGGTGAGGAGGACGTCGCGGGTCCCGGGCGCGATCGTGGTCGCGAACTCGGTGACGCCGAAGCGGTCCAAGGCCCGCCCGGCGCGGCCGAGCTTGTAGTACATCGCGAGGTACTCGAGCAGCGCGGACTCGGCGTCGATGTGCAGGGCGTGCACCACCCCGGGCGGTCGGCCGTCGTGGGTCAGGCCGGTCGCGATCCGACGCTCGGCGTACGGGAGGGGGTCGACGTCGAACATCCGGGCGATCCCCTGGCGCCCCTCGACCTCGCAGAGCAGCACCTGCTGCCCCTGAGAGGCCAGCGCGAGCGCGAGAGCCGCAGCGACCGTCGACTTGCCGGTCCCGCCCTTGCCGGTGACCACATGCAGACGCACCCGCGACCAGTCGGGTGTCCGCGCAGTCATGCCCCCGAGCCTAGGCCACCCCCCGTGACCGGGCCGGGTCCCGGGCCGCGTGACCTGCCCCTAGGATCGGCGCATGGACAAGGTGGTGACCTCGGCCACAGAGGCGGTGGCAGACATCCCGGACGGCGCGACGCTGTCGGTGGGCGGTTTCGGTCTGTGTGGGATTCCGGCGGTGTTGATCGATGCGCTGCTTGCGGCGGGCACGTCGGACCTCGAGGCGGTGTCGAACAACTGCGGTGTCGACGACTGGGGTCTGGGTCGGCTGCTGGGGCAGCGCCGGATCCGGCGGATGG
>JBAWHI010000368.1:0-7844 GCA_049593675.1 Nocardioides sp. | reverse complement strand
CGGCCTGAGGCGGTCCGACGACGTCGGGCGTCGCGCCGGCCGACGTGGCGGCAGGCTCGGGCACCACGCTCGCGTCGTACGGCGGGGGCGCGGCGGCGGGCTCCTCGGCGGGGGCGGGCTCGTTGGGATCGGTCATTGCTGCACTCCTCGGGAGCTGAAAAGCTGACGCCTGAGGCTACGTCGGGCGCCTGCGCCCACGAGCGTGAAACGCCGGTGGACTGGACCGGGGTTCGGCGTCACCGGGCGCCCAGCGTCAGCAGGCTCATCGCCGGCATCGGCAGCTCCACCTCGACGGTGGCCGAGCCCGCCTCGTCGGCGGTGACCGGATCGACCGGGAGCTGCTCGAGGCGGTCCGCCTCCCGCAGCGCGGCCCACTGCTCCTCGTCGGGCCAGTCCTGGCCGTCGCGCCGGAGGGCGTTCCAGGCGCCCGTCACGTTGGAGTGCTCCTGATCGACCCGCTCGTGGGTGAGCTGGTAGGTCACCCCCGGCTCGAGCCCGGACAGCTCGACCCGCACCGTGCGGGCCAGTGCGTCCGATCCGGCCGCCTTCGTCTGGTCCAGGGTGAGGTTCCACAGCAGCACCGTCACCGACGAGGACGACGAGGACGCCAGTGCCTCGATCAGCGATCCGCCGCCGTCGCCGGTCAACGAGACGGCGTGCCGTCGCGCACCCAGCCGCTCCAGCATCGCCAGCGCCCACCACCGTGGCTTGCGCAGCTCGCCGACGGTGCGCAGCCCGAATCCGCCGTGGGTCAGCTCCGGCGGCCGGCCGAGCTCCTCGAAGTGGTCGGAGACGACCCAGTAGGAGAGCGCCTCGATCCGGCCCATCGACGAGGCCATCCCGCGCAGCAGGAAGGTGCCCGAGAAGACGGCGTCGCTGATCTCGTTGAAGTGGGTCGGCGTGACCCCCCACTCGGTCCACCAGATCGGCGTCCCCTCGCGGCCGTAGCGCGCCAGCGTGGGCCGGAAGTCCAGTGGCGGCGAGCCGTAGGTGTGGGTGGTGACGAAGTCGACCGGGACGCCCGTCTCGTCGGCGTGCGCCAGCAGCTCCTCGACCCAGCCGGCCGCGGCCGAGGACGGCCCCCCGACCCGCAGCCGCTCGTCGACGGAGCGGACGGCGGCGGCGGTGACGTCGTACAGGCGCAGGTACTCCTCCGGCGTGCCGGACCAGAAGACCTCGAGGTTGGCCTCGTTCCACACCTCGAAGGACCAGTGCTCGACGACCTCCTCGCCGTAGCGCTCCAGCAGGTGCGCGGTGAGGTCGCGGACCAGGTCGTACCAGCGCTCCCAGTCCTTCGGCGGCGAGACGATCGCGCCGTAGTCGAACACGGTCTTGGACGGGTCGCACGCCAGGTCGTGCGGCATGAAGGACACCTCGACCACCGGGTACAGCCCCAGCGACCGGACGTGGTCGTAGACCCGGTCCACGCCCGCGAAGTCGTGGACCGGCTCGCCCTCCACCTCGCGATAGACCGCGAGGTCGTCGCAGAGGATCCCGTGGGCACGCACGTGGGTGACCCCGAGCTCGTCGTGGGCGGCGCGCAGTGCGGAGGAGAGCTCCTCCCCCACCACCCGACCACCGGTCGTGTCGGTCGACAGGGCGTGGGAGAGGTGCTCGGAACCGATCATCGGCCGCCACGGCCGGTCGAGCTCGCCGAGGTCGGAGCCGACGTCGACCGAGACCGTGACCGGTCCGGCGTCGTGGACCGGCGTCGCCGAGACCGCCGCCGACAGCGGCCCCGACACGTGCACGTCGGACAGCGACGACACGGCGTACCACCGCTCGCGCCCGGCCGCCCCCGTCGTGTCGACGTACGGCGGGTGCGGGACCGCGAGCACGTCACGGCCTGCGTGGTCGAGCTCCTGCCAGGGCCCGTCGACCGCGTCCGCGACGTGTACCTGGTAGCCGACGGCGCCCTCGACCGGCTTCCAGTCCAGCGTGACCTGGGAGCCCCCGGCCGCCGCGACCAGCCCGTCGGGCGGGTCGAGTCGCGGAGCGTTGCCGCTGAACGTGGTGCCGGTGCGGACCCCGATCCGGGCCTCCCAGTCGCTGCGGGCCGAGCCGGTGGTGGATTCAGTCATCGGGCGAAGACCTCCTGCTTCATGAGCGGGCGCAGGGAGTGCTGCATCGCGCCCTTCGCGACGTAGCGCCGCATGTCGTCGTCGGCCAGCGCATTGCCCAGCGCGGCCATCACCATCCCCTGGTCGAGCGAGAGGTAGCGCTTGGACACCTCGCCGCTGCGGACCGCGATGGCGTCGTAGAAGCCGCCGCGACCGTAGGCGTCGAAGTCCTGCTCGAGCTGCGCGAGGTTGCGCATCGACGCGCGCGGGGCGTAGCGCAGGGCGAGGAACGACGCGTGCGGGGTGACCACGCCGTCGCCGTACTCCGTCGGCGCCGGCGAGCCCTCCCGGCAGCCCTCGAAGGGCTGGTCGACGTCGGTGCGCTCCTGGTCGGAGGTGTAGCCGGCCCCGTCCAGCCCGAGCTGGTCGACGCCGTACTCGCGGTAGCCACCCGCCGGGTCGTTCGACGGCGAGAAGCCCCAGTAGCCGTAGTCGGCCTCGTCCATCCCGTGCTCGATCTGGCCGCGGACGTAGCGCGGGTGGTTGCGACCCCACGAGCGCGGGCCCCACTTCTCCTCGGGAACGAACAGCGGCACCATCAGCGCCTCGAACATGCTGCCGCCCCAGGTGGGGACGATGTTCGTGCCGCGGTACGGCAGCGCGCCCTCGAAGACCTCGAGCTCCTCGCCCTCGACGGTGTAGGTCTGCCAGTCACCGACCGGCCGGGTCTCGGTCCAGTCCCAGTCGCAGGTGTCGTTCGGGAAGGTGCGGAAGGTGCCGAAGTAGTGCTTCGCGGGGATCTGCCCCGAGGAGATGCCGAGGTAGGAGGCCATCCGCGGCTCGGTGTTCAGCGCGCCGTAGTGGTGGCCGGTGTACCAGACGTCCTCGTCCATCTCGCAGTAGTCGCCGGTGACGGCTGCGTCCTCGGCCGGGTCCTCGTCCCAGAAGCCACCACGGATCTGACCGCCGGAGGCGAGCGTGCCCTGACCCTCGTCGGGGTTGTAGTAGCAGCCGAAGTCCATGTCCTCGCGCAGCGCGTCGGCCCGCTTGCTCAGGGACGGCTCGGCGCGGGCGGTGAGCAGCAGCCCGGTGGCCAGCCACCCGTTGTCGACGCTGGAGAGGAACGGCTTGATCGGGTCGCCGCTGTCGGGGAACGTCCGCAGCTTCTCGCCGGTGGTCGGGCTGTACCAGTTGTAGAACATGCCCGACGGGTCGTGCCGCTCCAGCTGTGCGACGGTCGTGAGCGTGCGGGCCATCCGCCGCTTCGCCTCGCGGTGGCCGATCAGGCCGGTGTCGCGTGCGGCGACCGTGCTCCAGAGGTAGGAGCCGATGTTGGTCGGCGACGTGTAGCCCGCTCGGGCGCCCGGCTTCAGGCCCCCGCCGATGTTGTCGGCCGGCAGGCCGGTCCGCGGCACCACCATCGCGACGACCGATCGCCAGGTGTCGGTGAGGTAGCGCTCGAGGGTCCGGGGGTGCCCGGGTCGGGCGTCACCGGGTCGAGCGTCATCGGGTGAGGCCGCGGCGGCCGTGGCGGCCGTGGCGGCCGGCACCGTGAGCAGGGTCGCCACGACGGCGACCAGGATGATGCGCACCGAGTTGCGCATGGGATCTCCTGACTGGTTGAGGGTTGCTTGCTTTTGTTGGCTACTTGATGCCGGTCATGGCGACGCCCTGCATGATGAAGCGCTGCAGGAGTAGGAAGACGACCAGCACGGGGATGACCACGACGACCGAGCCCGCGAGCAGCAGGCCGTACTGCGTGGCGTTCTGGCCGACGGCGTACAACGCGAGCGCCACCGGCAGCGTGTACTTGTCCTCCGAGGTGGCGATCACCAGCGGCCAGAGGAAGTTGTTCCAGGACGTGAGGAAGGTCAGCACGCCCAGGGTGGCCAGCGCCGGCCCGCACAGCGGCATGATGACCCGCGCGAAGATGGTCAGCTCACCGGCGCCGTCGATCCGGGCGGCCTGGATCAGCTCGTCGGGCAACCCGAGGACGTACTGCCGCATCAGGAAGACCCCGAACGGGCCCGCCATGAACGGCAGGATCATGCCGGGCAGGCTGTTGGCCAGCCCGATGTTGGTGGTGAGCACGAACAGCGGCACGAACGTCACCACGCCGGGCACCATCAGCGTCCCGAGCACCAGCACGAACAGCGCCCGCTTGCCCGGGAACTCCAGCTTCGCGAGTGCGTAGCCGAGCATCGAGCAGAACACGACGTTGCCGACGGTCACCCCGAGCGCGACGATCGCGGAGTTCAGGAAGTAGGTCGGGAAGTCGAGGCGCGTGAACAGCTGGTCGTAGTTCTCCGTCGTGACGGTCTGCGGCCACCAGGTCGGAGGCGCCGCGCGGACCTCCGCCTCGGGCTTGAACGAGGACACGAGCATCCACAGGAACGGCACGACGACGAGCAGCAGCCCGGCGCTGAGCACCCCGTAGAGCCAGGCCGGTGTGCGGATCTGATCGGTCTGCTTGCCCATGTCAGTCGCGCTCCCGGAGCAGGCGGAACTGGACCAGCGTCAGCACCACGACCGCCAGGAACAGCAGGTAGCTGGCCGCGGCGGCGTAGCCGTAGTTGCCGTAGCCGAACTGGTCGAAGGTGAAGAAGGTGACCGACTTGGTGGAGTCGAGCGGGCCGCCCTTGGTCATGACGAACGCCTCCTCGAAGAACTGCAGGTAGCCGATGCCGGTGATGACGGCCCCGAAGAGCAGCACCGGACGCATCGTGGGCACGGTGATGTAGCGGAATCGGTTCCAGGCCGAGGCTCCATCGACCTCTCCGGCCTCGAGCTGTTCGCGCGGGACGGTCTGGAGCCCGGCCAGGAAGATCACCATCAGGGTGCCGAAGTTGCGCCAGACCGACATCACGACCAGCGACGGCAGCGCGAGCGTCGTCGAGTCGAGCCAGCCCGGCCCGTCGACCCCGACCCACGCCAGGACGGTGTTGATCAGGCCGCCGTTGTCGCGGTACATGAACTTCCACACCACCGAGACCGCCACGATGCTGGTGACGACCGGGAGGTAGAAGCCCACCCGGAAGAAGCCGCGCAGCCGGTTCACGCTGTTGAGCCCGACGGCCGCGAGCATCGCGACCGCCATCGTCAGCGGCACCCCCATGAGCAGGTAGAGCAGCGTGTTGAGGGTGACCTTGCGAAACGTCGGGTCCTGGATGAGGTCGGCGTAGTTGGCCAGACCCACGAACTCCACGGAGAACGGCGCGCGCAGATCGGTGCTGCGCATGTCGGTGAAGCTCATCCCCAGGCTGGCGAGCACCGGTCCCGCGGTGAACACGAGGAACACCACGACGAACGGCGCGGCGAGGATCCACCCGGCGACGGCCTGCGAGCGCCGGGTCGGATCCGCCGCTCTCAGCGGTCGAACCTGCCGCGACATCTCAGAGTCCGGTGCCGATCGACTCCGCCTTGGACTGCATCTCCGCGACGGCGTCGTCCCCGGACAGGTCCCCCCGGGAGGCCTGCTCGACCAGCGAGTCGATCTCGCCGGCGACCTGCTCCCAGGTCGGGACGGCCGGCGGGGCCTTGGCGCTGGTGAGCTGCTCGCCGAAGACCTGGAGCTGGGGGTCCTCCGCGAGCTCGCCGGTCTCCCACGCCTCCTGGACGGCCGGCAGGTCGCCGACCAGGTCGTAGAAGCCCTGCTGGGTCTCCGCCTCGGAGAGCCACTGCACGAACTTCCACGCGGCGTCCGGGTTCTCGGCGCCCTCGAAGACGGCGAGGTCGCCGCCGCCGACGAAGGAGGTGCCCAGGCCGCCGTCCGGCGACGGCAGCGGCGCCACGGTGTAGGAGCTCGGGTCGACCCCGGCCTCCTCGACCAGGCCGGTGTGCCACGGGCCGGAGATGAAGGCCCCGAAGGTGCCGTCGGCGAAGCCGGACTCCAGCTCGCCCGGGTCGAGGGTGCGGGTGAGCGAGAGCTCGTCGTCGAAGTACGAGGTGTAGTAGTCGAGCGCCTCGGCCATCTCGGGTGAGTCGATGGTGTACTCCGAGCCGTCCTCGGTGGTCACCTCGGCCCCGTTGGACCAGCCGAAGGGCAGCACGCTCTGCCAGGAGCCCGTCTGACCGGGCTGCAGGTTCAGGCCGTACTTCACCCCGGCCTTGTCGGTCAGGTCCTGGGCGAAGGTCTTCAGGTCGTCCCAGCTGGTCGGAGCCTCGTCCCAGCCGGCCTTCTCGGCCAGGTCGGTGCGGTAGAAGAGCACCCGGGTCTCGACGTACCAGGGCACGCCGTACGACGTACCGCCCACCTCGGTGGACTCCCAGGCACCGGGGAAGAAGGCGTCCTCCTCCACGAGTCCCTCCGGCGTCGGCATCAGCCCGCCCGCCTCGGCGAACTCGCCCATCCAGGTGGTGCCGACCAGGCTCACGTCCGGGGTCTTCCCGGCCGTGATGGCGGTCGAGATCTTCTGGTGCGCCGACTCCCACGGCACCGCCGTCACGTTCACGTCGGCGTCCGGGTTCTCCTTCTCGAACGCCTGGGCGAAGTCACCGAGCAGCTCGCCCTCGGTGCCCATCGCCCAGACCTCGATGGTCCCCTCCGCCTTGCCGTCGGCGATCGCCTCGCTCTGGTCCTCGCCGCCGGCGCCGGCGCCCTCGTCGCGCCCGCAGGCGGTGAGCACGAGGCTCGCTGCGGCGACGGTGGCGAGGCCCCTGGTGAGAGTCCTGGCGAGGGTCCTGGTGGTGCGTGTCATCAGTCGTCCTTCCCGAGAGTGGTGCTGCTGCGCACGACGAGCTGCGTGGGCAGCACCTCGTGACGTGGGTGGGCCCGCTCGCCGACGATGAGCTCGTCGAGGAGTCGGGCGGCGGTGGCGCCGAGCTCGCGCATCGGCTGGCGCACGGTCGTGAGGCCGGCGTACGTCGCGGCCATCACGTCGTCCCAGCCGGTGACCTTGACCCGGCCGGGGATGTCGACGCCCGCGGTGCGGAGCCGACCGAGCATCCCGAGCGCGAGCTCGTCGTTGGCGCACACGAAGGCGTCCGGGAGCGCGCGCGTGAGGTAGTCGCCCACGAGGTGGGCGCCCGCCTCCTCGTCGAGATCGTCGACATGGTGCAGGTCGACCTCGATCCCGCTGCCGGTCGTGGAGGCCTCCTGGACCCCGGCGAACCGCTCGGCCACGTCGGGTGAGGTCGAGGGGTCACCGACGAAGACCAGGCGGCGGGTGCCGAGGTCCAGGAGGTGCTGGGTCAGCGCCTGCGCGCTGGCGCGGTTCTCGGCGTTGACCGCGTCGACACCGGTGATCGGTGGACGCGCGACGAGGACCAGCTGGACGCCGCGGGCGGCGAGGCGCTCCACGACGTCGTCGGGGACGGTCCGGCCGAGCACGACGACGCCGTCGCAGCGCTCGGCCATCGCGTGCACGGCCTCTGCCGCGTCGGAGCGACCGCGGGTCGAGAGGATCAGCACCGAGCGACGCAGCTCGGCGGCCACGGCCTCGTAACCGAGCACGACCTCCGCGTAGTAGGGCCCGGACAGGTCGGGGAACACGATCCCGTTGGCCGCGTGGCGGCGCTCGGCGAGCTGTCGGCCGAGCTGGCTCGGCACGAACTGCAGCTGCTCGGCCGCGGTCCGCACCCGCTCGCGGGTCTCGGGACGCACAGCCTCGGAGTCGCGCATGGCTCGCGAGACGGTGGCGATGGAGACGCCCGCCTGACGCGCGACGTCGCGGATCGTGGCCCGCACGGCGTCACCTCCCGAGATCTGCCGACTGTCTGTGTAACCGGTTTCAGGAACCGGTTTCATGAACGTAGCAAGAGCGGTCCCGGTTGTGTCAACCCTCA
>JBAWHI010000367.1:0-2495 GCA_049593675.1 Nocardioides sp. | reverse complement strand
CGGGCGGGACCTCGTCCTTGCGGTAGACGATGGCCTCCACGAACGCCTCGTCGCCCGCCGCCTCGACCTGCTTGGCGTACGGCGCCGCGTCGATGTCGACCAGTCGTGCGAGTCGCCGGGCGGACTCCCCGGCGCGCGCGGCCGGCACCTGGGTGCGGTCGATGCCGACCCGGACCACCGCGCGCTCGGTCACGAGTGCCACGCCCCCAGCGCCCATGATCGGCCCGCGGGCGCCGCCGATCGGTGTCACGTCGAGCGTGCTGCCCTCGCGCAGGTGCGGCTCGACCACAGCCCGGCTCCACGCGACCTCCCACGACTCGTCCGCCTCGGTGAGCTCGACGTCGGTCTCGTAGGACCACTCGTCACCGGCCACCGGCCAGGACCACCGCAGCCGGGTGGTCGCGATGCCGCCCGCCTCCTCGACCTCCCCGGCCTCGACCACGGGCTCGAGCTCGCCCATGCCCTCGACGATCGCGTGGAGCTCCGCGGTGACCTCCTCGGGGGTGGAGCCGGCGAAGCTCACCTCGCTCAGGTCGCCGTTCGCGAGCCCGGCCGCCAGCGCGTCGGCCGCCTCCTGGGGGTCCGGACCGGTCACCTGCTCCGCAGCGTCGCAGGCCGACAGAGTGACGGTGACGGCCAGGACGATGACCGCAGCCGAGATCAGGGAGCGCACGCCTCGGTTCTACCAGCAGGCCGGGACGGGCTCAGCCCAGCACCGCAGGCACGGGGCGACGAGGCGACCGAGACGCGCTCGACCGGCCTCCTCGTCCTCCACAGCCCTAGCGCCACAGGGGAGTCCCCCGCCCCTCGACCAGGTCCTCGACCGCTCTCTTGAAGTGCGGGCAGGTCCCGATGTCGTGGGCGCGGCAGCGCAGCGCGTGCTCGGCCATCTCCCGTGAGCGGCGCATCTCCTCCATCCGCCGGTCCAGGTCGGCGATGTGGGCCTCCAGTACGCGATGCCGATCAGGAGCGCCCGCGTCGAGCATCACGGCGATCTGCTCGAGCGACATGCCGGCGGCCTTGCTGCGCACGACGACAGCGATCCGCACCAGGTCGTCGCGGTCGTATCGACGCCGGTCCGCGCCGTCGCGCGCCGGCGACAGGAGACCCACGTCCTCCCAGTGACGGAGCACGTGGGAGTCCAGACCGAACCGCGCGGCAGCCTCACCGACCGACAGAGTTGACTTCATGTCAACATGAAGTCACATCCTTGCTCACATGGCAATCCACACCACACTTGAGTACGACGTCGTCGTGATCGGCGGCGGTTCCGCCGGCCTCCAGGCGGCCCTCACCCTCGGCCGCGTGCACCGGCGCACCCTGCTCCTCGACCCGGGCGGCTACCGCAACGACCCGGCCGACCACATGCACAACTTCCTCGGCCACGACGGGACCCCGCCGGGCGACCTGCGCGCCGCCGCGCGTGCCGACCTGGCGGCGTACGACACGGTGGCGATCCGCGAACGGGCGGCGACCGCGGTGTCGGTCGGGGGTGACGGGTTCCGCGTCTCACTCGGCGTCGAGGAGGTCGGAGCGCGTGGTCTCGTGCTCGCCACAGGACTGCGGGACGAGCTCCCCGACAAGCCGGGCCTCGCCGACCTCTTCGGCGACGTCGTGGCGCACTGTCCGTTCTGCCACGGCCACGAGTTCGCGGGCAAGCGGGTCGGAGTGCTCGGCGAGCCGGGCCACCTGGCCGCGATCATGGGACCGGTCGCCGCCAGTGTCGAGGGACTCGACCCGGACCTGGTGGTCGGGTTCGAGCGCACCGACGACGGGCTGCGTGCCCTGCTCAGCGACGGCACCGCCGAGGAGTACGGCGGGCTGTTCGTCGCGACCGGTCTGGGTCAGGCCGCGCCGTTCGCATCCCAGCTCGGTCTGCGGACGCTGCCCTCGGGCTGCGTCGAGGTCGACGCGATGCAGCGCACCAGCCTCCCGGGCGTGCACGCCGCCGGCGACATGGCGCACCACCCCGAGCTCGGCATGCCGATGGCCTCGGTGCTGACCGCCGCCGCGTCGGGGTTGGTCGCCGCGGCCTCCCTGGTCGCCCACCTGGGCTGACCCGGCGCTGAGGCCGGGTCGGCCAGGACCGCGCGCTCGGGGCGGTTCGGCTAGTAGGACGTCTTGTGGCGGGGCTTCTTGCTGCGCGTCGGCGCCGGGCCGTTGTCGCGCTGCAGCTCGATGAGCTTGCCGGAGATGCGGGTCTGGCGCAGCGCGTCGAACACGTCGTTCGACAGATCGGCGGGCAGCTCCACGAGGGAGAAGTCCGGCCGGATCTGGATGTGCCCGAAGTCGCCTCGGCGCAGGCCGCCCTCGTTGGCGATCGCGCCGACGATCTGGCGCGGCTCGACCTTGTGGCGCTTGCCGACGTTGATCCGGTACATCGCCATCGTGACGTCGCTGCGCGGACCGCGCCGCTCGCGGCTGCCGGAGCGCTCGGGGCGGTCCCGCTCCTCGCGGGGCGGACGGACCGGCTTCTCCGCGGCAGGGTCGATGAG
>JBAWHI010000366.1:0-4988 GCA_049593675.1 Nocardioides sp. | reverse complement strand
GGTGCCACCCGGGTCGAGCGTCACGAGCCCGCCCCGCCGATGAGCGGCGGACACCTCGTCCTGCAGGACCCGGAGGGCAACGAGTTCTGCCTCGACTGAGCCGGCGCCGATGCTGCGGCCGGCGCTCAGCCCCGGATCCCGCCCAGGACGATGGCGGTCGTCTGGTCGACCCAGGCCTCGGTCAGCCCGTCCGGCCCGCGCACCAGCGTCGCGACCAGGGCGGCACCGGCGACCAGCTCGATGAGGGCGGCCGCGTCGACGTCCGGGCGGACCTTCCCGGCAGCGACCGCCTGCTCGACGTACTCTCCGAAGCCGCTCCACCCCTCGTCGGCGAACCGCTCGAGCAGCCGGGCGTGGAGCGAGGAGTCGGCAGAGGCGTCGGCGATCAGACCCGGCACGGCGGCCCGGGCCAGGGGCGTGGTGAGGAGCTCGGCGGTCCGGGACACGATCTCGCGGAGGTCGGTCTCGAGGACGCCGGTGCGCGGCGACTCCCAGGTGGCGCTGTCGCGGAACACCGCCTCGTGGACGAGGTGGGCCTTGGTCGGCCACCGGCGATAGACCGCCGGTCGCGAGGTGCCGGCCCGGTCGGCGATCGCCGCGACCGTGAGGTCGGCGTAGCCGACCTCGCCGAGCAGTTCGGCGGTGGAGTCGAGCACCGCGCTGTCGATGCGCGCATCACGAGGTCGACCGTTTTCGTTTGCCATCTCCGTGACAAGTGTAACGTAACTGGATGTGACCTCACTCACTCAGCAGATCGTCGAGCTGTCGGACATCGATGACGCCCGCTACGGCGGCAAGGCGCTCGGCCTGGCGCAGCTGTCGGCGGCCGGCTTCGCCGTGCCTGCCGCCTTCGTCATCGCCGACGCGGATCCCGAGACGCTCCCGCCCGACCTGGAGGCTCGCTACGAGCGGCTGGTGGCGGCCAGCTGCGTCGACACCGTCGCGGTGCGCTCGTCGGCAGCGGGGGAGGACGGCGCCGACTCCTCGTTCGCCGGTCAGTACGAGACCGTCCTGGGGGTGCGCAGCTTCGAGGAGCTCCATGCCGCGATCCGGCACTGCGTCGCGTCGACGCGGTCCGACCGGGCCGCGGCCTACCAGGCCGACGCCGGGGTGTCGGGAGCGATGCACCTGGTCGTCCAGGAGATGGTCGATGCCCGGGCGGCGGGCGTCGTGTTCACCGCCGATCCCGCGAGCGCACGCCGAGATCTCGCGGTCGTCGACGCCATCGCCGGCCTGGGTGAGGCACTGGTCGACGGTTCGACGTCCTCCGACCACTTCGAGATCGACCGGGCCGGCACGATCACCGACCGCCAGACGGGCGACCAGCCGTCGATCACCGACGACGAGGTGGCCGCGATCGCGGCCGGGGCCCGCGAGGCCGAGGCGCGCTGGGGCCGGCCGCTCGACCTGGAGTGGGCGATCGACAGCGCCGGCGTGCTGCGCTGGCTCCAGGCCCGGCCGATCACGACGCTGCCCGGCGATCTGAGTGCGATGGACTCGACGGTCCTCGGTGCCGACGACGTCTACACCCGCTGCAACGTCGGCGAGATGATGCCCGGCGCGTTCTGCCCTCTCACCGCCTCGGTGAGCGGTCAGGCGATCGAATACGCCATGCAGACCGTCCAGGTGAAGGGCGGGTTCCAAGAGGCCTACCAGGCGGATCGGTGGCGGCAGATGGGCTACTTCTCCGGTCACCTCTTCCTGAACATGACCGAGGGCACCGCGCTGAGCTCCGGGATCCTCGGCAACTCACTCGAGCAGTACTCGCTCTCGATCTGCGGCCGGGTCGTCGACGAGCTCGTCCCGAAGCCGCCGAAGTCGTTCCCGCGCCGGCTGGTCAACACGGTCCGGCTCACCTCGTTCGCCCTGGCGGCGGGTCCCCACATCCGGCGGCTGGACAAGAAGCTCGCGTCCTTCCAGACCCCGTCGGCCGCGACCCCGCAGGCACTGCTGGCCGAGCTCGATGCGGCCATCGAGCTCTACAACGAGGCCACGTTGACGCACGTCCGGTCCTCGTCCCGATCGGCGGTCGCGGCGAACGTCCTCGAGGACACGGTGGTCAAGGAGGCCGTCAAGGCGGGGCGGAGCGAGGACGAGGGACGGGCCCAGGCCTCGGCCCTGATGGCCGGGGCGGTCAACGCCGAGAGCGCGGTGATGCTCACCCAGCTGGACGAGGTCGTCGCCGAGCTGGCGAGCGGCCCGCAGGAGGGAGCCCGCTTCCTCGAGCTGGCTCCGGCCGACGCCGTGGGCTGGCTGATCGACGCCGGCGGGCCGACGGCCAGGAAGTTCAACGACTTCCTCGAGCGTCACGGCCATCGCGGCTACCGCGAGCTGTGCCTGCGCGACCCCTCCTGGGCCGACGACCCCGACGGGCTGGGCACGATCATGCAGTCCATGCTCCGAGCCCGCCAGGCGACCGGCAACGCCGCGCACCGGGCGCAGGCGCCCGACGACTCCGAGCTCTCCCGCGCCGTGCGGACCATGGCCAAGATGGCCCGGGCCGGGGCCAGTGGCCGTGAGGCGACCAAGTCCCGGATGGTGCTGGTCGCCCATCGGCTGAGCCGCGGCTACCGCCTGCTGGGGGAGCAGCTGGCCGCCGCCGGTCGGCTCCCCGACGCGGACCTGGTGTTCTTCTTCGATCGCTCCGAGCTGCCTGAGGTGGTCGGCGGCGGCGACATCTCGGACCTGGTGGCCCAGGCCGAGTCGCGTCGCGCCGCGCTGCCGTTCCAGGCCCGGCTGGAGTTCCCCGACGTCTCGGTCGGCAAGCCGGTCCCGTTCCGGCCGCAGCCGCCCACGAGCGCCGAGGACGGGGTCATCGTCGGGCGTCCCGCGTGCAGCGGCGTCGTCGAGGGCACGGTCCGGGTGGCGACCACCATCGCCGAGGCCCAGCAGCTGCAGCCGGGGGAGATCCTCGTGGCGCCGGTGACCGACGTCGGCTGGACGCCGTACTTCACCCTGATCGCCGCCCTCGTCACCGACATCGGCAGCTCGGTCTCGCACGGCGCCGTCGTCGCGCGCGAGTACGGGCTCCCGTGCGTGGTCAACACCCAGGGGGCGACCCGGGTGCTCCGCACCGGAGATGTGGTCCGCGTCGACGGCGACCGTGGGATCGTGACCCTTCTGTCCTAGAGTCCCGGGAGTGAGGTCGACCGTCCGCAACGCCTACGCGGTCTGGCTGGTCGGCCTGCTCGTCTACCTGGTCGCGGTGTTCCACCGCTCCTCGCTCGCCGTCGCGGGTCTGGCCGCGACCGAGCGGTTCGACCTCTCGGCGTCGCAGCTGGCGACGTTCACGATGCTCCAGCTGGTCGTCTACGCCGGCCTGCAGATCCCGGTCGGTCTGCTGGTCGACCGGTTCGGCTCGCGCAGCGTGCTGCTCGGTGGCACCGTGCTGCTCACCCTGGCCCAGGTCGGGTTCGCGCTCTCCGAGAGCTACGGTGCGGCGCTCGCCGCACGGGTCTTCGTCGGCGCCGGCGATGCGATGACCTTCATCTGCGTGCTGCGGCTGGTCAGCACCTGGTTCCCGAACCGGCAGATCCCGCTGATGACACAGCTCACCGGCACCCTCGGCCAGCTCGGCGCGATCGTGGCCGCGGTACCGATGACCTGGGCGCTGGGCAACCTGGGCTGGACTCGCGCCTACCTCGCGGCGGCGTCCGTCGGACTGCTGCTCGCCCTGGCGATCCTGGTGGTCCTGCACGACTCGCCGACCAGTCGGCACCTGCGGGGCCCGGCGATGTCGCTGACGGCGGTGCGCGTCAGCCTGGCGGCGTCGTGGGCCCACCCCGGCACCCGGCTGGGGTTCTGGATGCACTTCTCCACCCAGTTCAGCGCGACCGCGCTCAGCCTGTTGTGGGGCTATCCGTACTTCGTGAAGGGAGCCGGCCAGTCGTCGGCGACGGCCGGCCTGCTGCTGACCCTGATGGTGCTGGCCGTGATGGCCGCGGGGCCGACCCTCGGTTGGCTGGTCGGCAGCCACCCGTGGCACCGGTCGACGATGGTGCTGAGCATCGTCTCCTCGATCGTCGTGGCCTGGACCGTCGTCCTCGCCTGGCCCGGGCAGGCGCCGACCTGGATGCTCGTCATCCTGGTGATCGTGGTGGGCATCGGGGGCCCCGCCTCCATGATCGGCTTCGACGTCGGTCGCACCTCCAACCCCCACGAGCGGCTGGCCAGTGCCAGCGGGATCATCAACCAGGGCGGTTTCCTGGCCAGCCTGGTGCTGGTCATCGCCATCGGCATCGTGCTCGACTGGCGGACCCAGACCGGCGGTGACTACACCCCGTCCGCCTTCCGCTGGGCCATGAGCACGCAGTACCTCATCTGGGCGCTCGGCCTGCTCCAGGTCTGGCGCTACCGGGTGCGCACCCGCGCGGTCGTCGACCGCGACGAGCTCGAAGGTGTGCTGCCGGCGCCACCCGGGTAGTCACCTGCCATGAGCACGAACATCGATCTCGGCCGCCCCGTCCAGGGTGACGTCGTGGACCTGATCCTCGACGACCACCGCCGCTTCGAGGCGCTGCTGAGGGACCTGCGGGACAGCAGTCAGGACCGCGACGCCGTACGCCGCGCCTTCGCCGCCCTCCACATCGCGCACGCGGAGGCGGAGGAGCGCTTCGTCTACCCCAAGCTGCGCCGCAAGCACGCGGTCGGCGCCCACGAGGCCGAGCACGGCAAGGAGGAGCACGCCGAGGGCAACGAGGCGCTGCTCGCGGTGCTGGAGCTGAAGGGGACCGACACGCCCTCGTTCGAGGACGCCGTCGAGGAGCTGGCCCGGGTGGTCAACCACCACCTGACCGAGGAGGAGCTGTCGATCCTCAACCCGGCGCGTGACGAGGTGGGGCCCCGGGTCCGGGCCGAGCTGGGAGAGCAGTTCGCCACCGAGCGCAACCGGCAGCTCGACGAGGACTGCGGCAGCCTCGCGAACGTCCGGCGGCTCGTCGCCGCGGCCGAGCGCGAGGGTCTGCTCGACGACGACTAGGTCGAGCCGG
>JBAWHI010000365.1:0-1785 GCA_049593675.1 Nocardioides sp. | reverse complement strand
CCATCTCGTGGAGGATGACCTCGACGCGGAACTCGTAGAAGGCACGGTCCTGGCGGCTGCGGGGGAGGTACTCGTCGCGCAGCGTCACGCAGCCGGCGTTCTCCATCGCGCCCATGTTGTACTCCGGCACGTAGAGCTGGTCGTACTTGCCGAACGGGTAGGGGTAGTCGAAGGCGTCCTCGAAGAACGCGAAGCCCTGCTCGGTGACCTTGACCAGCTCGTCGACGTCGAGGTGCTCGACGAGCGACTGGCGGCAGAAGTGGCCCAGCGGGATGTCGCCGTGCTTGCCGTGGAAGACGTGCTGCACCTCGTGGTACTCGCCGGCGACGATCGCCGTGACGTACGTCGACAGCGGCTGCGTCGGCGCGAAGCGCCACACGGCGCTGCCGTCGCCTCGGCCCTCGGGCTCCGGAGACGCGGAGTTCGACACGACCTTCCAGTGCTCGGGCGCGGTGACGGTGAAGGTGAAGGGTGCCTTGAGGTCGGGCTGCTCGAAGGTCGTGTAGACGCGACGCGCGTCCGGGACCTCGAACTGCGAGTAGAGGTAGACGCGGTCGTCGGCGGGGTCCACGAACCGGTGCAGGCCCTCTCCCGTACGGGAGTAGGTGCAGTCGGCACGCACGACCAGCTCGTTCTCGGCGGCCAGACCCGTCAGCGCGATCCGGCTGTCGACGTAGGCCGTCGCCGGGTCGATCGAGGCGCCGTTGAGCGTGATCTCGTGGACGGTTGCGTCCACGAGATCGGCGAAGGTCTCGGCGCCGGGCTCGGCACACGTGAACCGGATGGTGGTGGTCGATCCGAAGGTCGCGTCACTGGTCGTGAGGTCCAGGTCGATGGCGTACGACGTGACGTCCAGGAGCGCGGCGCGGGTTGCGGCCTCGTCCCGGGTGAGATTGGTTCCAGGCATGCGGGGCATCCTGCCACCCGGGTGCCGGTGAACGGAAAGCAGTTGATCGGCATCATGGGTCCTGTGGATATGGCCGCGCGGACCCGCGAGGTGGCGTGGACGTTCCTCCGGCTGGGGACGATCGCCTTCGGTGGGCCGGTCGCGCACACCGCGATGATGCGCGAGGAGCTCGTCCGGCGCCGTGGCTGGGTCAGCGACGAGCGGTTCGTCGACCTGATGGGCGCCACCAACCTGATCCCCGGGCCCAACTCGACCGAGCTGGCGATCCACCTCGGCTGGGAGCGCGCCCGGTGGCGCGGGCTCGTCCTCGCCGGTGTCTGCTTCATCCTGCCCGCCGCCGTCATCGTCACGGTGCTCGCGTGGGCCTACGTCGAGCACGGGAGCACGCCGTCGGCGCAGTGGCTGCTCTACGGCGTGGTGCCGGCCGTGATGGCGATCGTCGTGTGGGCGCTGGTCGGGCTGCTGCCGACGGTCGTCAAGAGCGTCTGGCTGGGTGTCCTCGGAGGGGCTGCGCTGGCGGCGTACCTCCTGGGGGTCCACGAGCTCGTGGTCCTCTTCGGTGGTGCCGGGGTGGCCGTGCTCGCCCGGGCGGTCAGCCGGCTGGGGGCCCACGCGCTCGTCACCCCGCTGGCCGTGCTCTTCCCCGACCCGACCGCGGGGCAGCTGGGGCAGCTGTTCCTCACGATGCTGAAGATCGGCGCGGTCCTCTACGGGAGCGGCTACGTGCTGCTCGCCTTCCTCGAGGGCGACCTCGTGGACCGGCTGGGCTGGATCACCGATCAGCAGCTGCTGGACGCGATCGCGATCGGCCAGGTGACCCCCGGGCCGGTCTTCACGACGGCCACGTTCATCGGCTACCTGGTCGCCGGGGTCCCCGG
>JBAWHI010000364.1:0-4807 GCA_049593675.1 Nocardioides sp. | reverse complement strand
GCGACGGTGCTGCGCCGGATGCGCCGCTTCGGCGACCCGGAGAGCTTCCTGGCCCTGCTGGAGCAGGTCCGTGCCCTCGCCCCGGAGGCGGGCGTGCGCAGCAACGTGATCGTCGGGTTCCCCGGCGAGACGGAGGAGGACCTCGAGACGCTCTGCGACTTCCTGGTCGCGGCGCGCATGGACGTCACGGGTGTGTTCGGCTACTCCGACGAGGACGGCACCGAGGCCGCGTCGTACGACGAGAAGCTCGACGAGGACGAGGTCCGGGCCCGCGCCGAGCACGTCGGCTCGCTCGTCGAGGAGCTCACCTCACAGCGCGCGGCCGAGCGCGAGGGGGAGATCGTCGAGGTGCTGGTCGAGCGGGCGGACGAGGAGACCGTCGAGGGTCGTGCAGCGCACCAGGGCCCGGAGGTCGACGGATCGACCTACCTGCTCGACAGCGGCGCGAGCGTGGGCGATCTCGTGCGCGCCGAGGTCGTCGGCTCCGAAGGCGTCGACCTCTACGCTCGGGGACTGTGATGACCGACGCGACGCGGACCGAGCCCAGCAACTGGAACGTCCCGAACGTCCTCACGGCGTTCCGCATCGTGATGGTGCCCTTCTTCGCCTGGGCGCTGCTCGTCGACGGCGGCGACTCGGTGCTGTGGCGCTGCGTCGCGTTCGTGATCTTCGCGGTCGCGATGATCACCGACAAGATCGACGGAGACCTGGCCCGCAAGTACGACCTGGTCACCAACTTCGGCAAGATCGCGGACCCGATCGCGGACAAGGCGCTCACCGGGATGGCCTTCATCGGCCTGTCGATCGTGGGCGACATCTGGTGGTGGGTGACGATCATCGTGCTGCTGCGCGAGTGGAGCGTCACCCTGCTGCGGCTCTCGATCCTGAAGAGGGTCGTCATCGCCGCGGCCGATCTCGGCAAGCTGAAGACGACCTTCCAGGCGGTCGCGCTGGCGACGCTGTGCCTCCCGCTGCGCAACCCCGACCTGGCGTCGTGGCTGGAGGTCCCGGGCGAGGTGCTCTTCTACCTCGCGCAGGTCTGCCTCGCCGCGGCCGTGGCCCTGACCATGTGGTCGGGCTGGGAGTTCTACCGCGACGTCTGGAAGCAGCGGGCAAGCCTACGCAACTCCTGACCGTGGTGTTTGGCGGATGTTGCCGTAGCCGCCGGAGGTAAAGTCGCGCTTCGTCCTCCGAATGCCGCGGTCGGCCGAAATTGTTGTGCGCCGTTCACCCGAGGTCTGGATTTCCTGCGCACGGCTGGGGTTAGGTAACGGCCACAGCAGTCACCTCGGCCGAAAGGTTCTCACCGTGCCCCCCAGTAGTTCCCGGGCGCGCAGGGGCATGCGTGCCCTCGCCGCCACCTCCGGGCTCGCGCTCGTCGCGACGTCCACCGCCTTGATCAGCTCGCCCGCCCAGGCTGCTGACCCCGTCGAGATCCAGATCGTCGGGACCAACGACTTCCACGGCCGGCTCTCCTCGGGCTTCGACATCCCGGGTGCGGCCAAGTACGCCGGCGCGGTCGAGGAGTTCCGGGCCGAGAACCCGAACACGATCTTCGCGGCGGCCGGCGACCTGATCGGGGCGACCACGTTCGACTCCTTCATCGCCCAGGACAAGCCGACCATCGACGTGTTCAACCAGATGGACCTCGACGTGTCGGCGGTCGGCAACCACGAGCTCGACCAGGGCTACGCGGACCTGGTCGACCGGGTGATGGCGCCCTTCGACGAGGAGGCGAACCCCTACGGCGGAGCCGAGTGGGAGTACATCGCCGCCAACATCGACGAGCCGGGTGACGCCGACGAGATCGCGCCGTCGTGGACCACCGAGGTCGACGGGGTGACCGTCGGCTTCGTCGGCGCCGTCACCGAGCACCTCGACGAGCTGGTCAGCCCGGACGGCATCGAGGGCCTCGAGACCACCGACATCGTCGAGGCGACCAACGAGGAGGCAGCCGAGCTCAAGACGGCCGGCGCCGACGTGGTCGTGCTGCTGGTGCACGAGGGCGCGCCCTCGACCCAGTGCGAGACCATGGCCACCGACCCCGACTCCGACTTCGCGGCGATCGTCAACGACGTGAGCGGCGACGTGGACGCGATCGTGTCCGGCCACACCCACCTGAACTACAGCTGCGAGTTCCCCGTCGCGGACTGGGCCGGCCGCGATGTCACCGATCGTCCGGTGGTCTCCGCCGGTCAGTACGGCGCCTACCTCAACCGGCTGAGCTTCACCGTCGACCCCGACACCGGCTCGGTGCTCGCGGTCGAGAACCAGAACGTGAACATCAACACCGGAGCGTTCACGCCCGACGCCGCCGTCCAGGCGATCGTCGACCAGGCGGCCGCCGACGCCGAGGGGCCGGGCTCGGTCGAGCTCGGTGAGATCGAGGGAGCCTTCAAGCGCGCCAACCGGCCCAAGGCCGACGAGACCGGCTTCGAGGAGAACCGCGGCGCCGAGTCGACCCTCGGCAACCTGGTGGCCGAGGTCCAGCGCTGGGCCGCCGACTCCGACATCGGGTTCATGAACCCCGGTGGCCTGCGCGCCGACATGGTCGGCAACGCCGAGGGCGGCTACCCCGCTCCGCTGACCTACCGTCAGGCCGCCAACGTCCAGCCGTTCGCGAACACGCTGGTCAACATCGAGCTCACCGGCGAGCAGATCGAGGACGTCCTCGAGGAGCAGTGGCAGCCCGAGGGTGCCTCGCGGCCGTTCCTGCGCCTGGGCACGTCGGAGGGCTTCGACTACACCTACGACCCGGCCGCGCAGGAGATCACCGGGATGTGGCTCGACGGCGAGCCGCTCGACGAGTCGATGACCTACACGGTCACGGCCAACTCGTTCATCGCCGCCGGTGGTGACAACTTCCCGACCTTCACCGAGGGTCCGCAGACCGACAGCGGTCAGGCCGACCTGCAGGCGATGGTCGACTACATGGACGAGTTCGCCTCGTCCGAGCCGCTCGGCGTGGACTACAGCCAGCGCGCCGTCGGGGTCAGCTTCCCCGACGACGCTCCGGCGAAGTACGGCGCGGGCGACACCCTCGAGTTCGACCTGTCCTCGCTCGCGATGACGGGTGTCGGCGACCTCCACGACGACGAGGTCGTCGTGTCGCTCGGCGACGACGAGCTCGGCACCTTCCCGGTCGACAACAGCGTCGCCCCGGGTGTGACCACCGACGAGTCGGGCACGGCCGCGGTCAGCGTGATGCTGCCGAGCAGCCTGGCGGTCGGTGCGCACACGATCACCGTCACCGGCGCCCAGACCGGCACCGAGGTCGCGGTGCCGTTCGCCGTCGCGAAGGCCGACTCGAAGGTCACCGCCAAGGCGACGCCGAAGAAGGTCGTGGCCAAGAAGACCAAGGCGAAGGTCAAGGTCACCGTCAAGTCGGAGGGTGAGAAGGCCTCCGGCAAGGTCCAGGTCAAGGCCGGCGGCAAGACCTACCAGGCCAAGCTGACGAACGGCACGGCCAAGGTCACGCTCAAGAAGTTCGGCAAGCCCGGCAAGAAGACGGTCAAGGTCAAGTACCTCGGCAACGACTCCACCAAGACGTCCAGCACCACGCTGACGATCAAGGTGGTCAAGAAGAAGAAGTAGCAGCAGCCGCGTCGGGGTCCACCACGGTGGGCCCCGACGCGGAGCCGCACCGCTCGTCGTCGGGCGGTCGGGTCGCACTCGTTCTCGGGCATCACGCGCCCTCCTCTGACGCGAGACGGAGATCTCCCAGCCATGTCACCACTGCGCACGCGACTTTCCCAGGCGGTCGGCCTGACCATGGTCGCCAGCGGCCTGCTCCTCCTGCCGACCTCATCGGCGCACGCCGTCCCGGGTGTGTTCATCAGCGAGCTCCACTACGACAACGTCGGCACCGACAGTGGTGAGTTCGTCGAGGTGACCGCTCCGGCCGGCACCGACCTCACCGGCTACCAGGTCGTGCTCTACAACGGCAACGGTGGAGCCTCCTACGACACCGACGCACTGAGCGGCACCGTCGCCGACCAGCAGGACGGCTGGGGCACCGCCGTCGTGGACTACCCCGCCAACGGCATCCAGAACGGCGCGCCGGACGGTGTGGCGCTCGTCGCCGACGGCACCGTGGTCGAGTTCCTCTCCTACGAGGGCGCGATGACGGCGACGAACGGTCCCGCCAGCGGGCAGACGGCCACCGACATCGTGGTCTCCGAGCCGGACACCACCCCCATCGGTCAGTCGCTGCAGCGCCTCGTGGACGGCTCGTGGACCGGTCCGGCGGCCGACACCAAGGGCACCCCCAACGGCTACGGCGCGGTCGACGACAGCCTCGCGGCGCAGGACCCGGGCGAGCAGAGCGGCACCGTCGGCGTCGCGCTCACGCCCTTCGACCTCACCGCTTCCGGTGGTGAGGAGCCCTACACCTGGGCGGCCACCGGCCTGCCCGACGGGGTCACGGTCTCCACGTCCGGGACGGTCTCCGGCACGCCGGAGGAGGCCGGCGACTTCGCCGTCACGGCCACCGTGACCGACGCCGCCGAGGACGAGAACACCGTCGACTTCACCCTCGCGATCCGGGCCACCGACCTGACCATCGCCGAGATCCAGGGCACCGGTGAGGAGAGCCCGCTCAGCGGCACGCAGTCCACGCGGGGCGTCGTGACCGCCGCCTATGCCGACGGCGGGCTGCGCGGCTTCTACCTGCAGACCCCGGGCACCGGCGGAGAGATCGACCTGGACGCGCACGAGGCGTCCGACGGGATCTTCGTCTACCAGGGCAACGTCCCGGTCACGGTGACCCCGGGCGACTACGTCCGGGTGACCGGCACCGTCGGCTCGT
>JBAWHI010000363.1:0-11185 GCA_049593675.1 Nocardioides sp. | reverse complement strand
TCATCGCGGCGATCAGCGTCGGCTGGTGGGTCGCACTCCCCTGCCTGCTCGGCGTCCCGCCGCTGGTGATCGGCCTGCGGTGGTACCTCAAGCGCGCCAAGGCCGGCTACCTGCGCGAGAGCGCGACATACTCCCAGATCAACGCGACCCTGACCGAGACGGTCGAGGGGGCCCGCACCGTCGAGGCGCTCGGCCTGCGCGACGAGCGGGTCCGCGCCGTCGACGCGGACATCGAGCAGTCCTACTGGGCCGAGCGCTACACGCTGTACCTGCGCACGGTCTTCTTCCCGAGCATGGAGACCGCCTACCTGATCCCGACGGTCACGACGCTGCTGTTCGGCGGCTACCTCTACACCCAGGGCGAGGTCACCCTCGGCGCCGTCACCACGGCCACCCTCTACGTGCAGATGCTCATCGACCCGGTCGACCGGATCGTGTCGATCCTCGACGAGCTCCAGCTCGGAGCGGCCTCGCTCGCCCGCCTGCTCGGCGTCGCCCAGGTGCCCGACGACCGCGAGGCGACCGGTCGCGAGCCCGACGGCGAGAAGATCGACGCGCAGGACGTCCGGTTCTCCTACGTCGAGGGGCGCGACGTCCTGCACGGGGTCGACCTGTCGGTCGGCGTCGGCGAGCGGATCGCGATGGTCGGTCCGTCCGGTGCCGGCAAGTCGACGCTGGGCCGGCTCCTTGCGGGCATCCACCCGCCGCGGACCGGCTCGGTCACCGTCGGCGGGGTCGGTCTCACCGAGCTCCCGCTCGGTGACCTGCGCGGCCACGTCGCCCTGGTCACCCAGGAGCACCACGTCTTCGCCGGCACCCTGCGCGACAACCTCGCGCTCGCCCGACCGGGCTCCCACGACGCGGACCTGCGCGGCGCGCTCGCGGCGGTCGACGCGCTGGCGTGGGTCGAGGCGCTCCCCGACGGGCTGCAGACCGAGGTCGGGTCGGGAGGCCGGGCGCTGAGCGCCGCTCAGGCCCAGCAGGTCGCGCTGGCCCGGCTGGTGCTCGCCGACCCGCACACGCTGGTGCTCGACGAGGCCACCTCGCTGATCGACCCCCGGGCGGCTCGCCACCTGGAGCGCTCGCTGGCCGCCGTCCTCGAGGGCCGCACCGTCATCGCGATCGCGCACCGCCTCTTCTCCGCCCACGACGCCGACCGGGTCGCCGTGGTCGAGGACGGCCGGATCGCCGAGCTCGGCTCGCACGACGAGCTGGTCGCGGCCGGCGGCTCGTACGCCGCGCTCTGGGACAGCTGGCACGGTCGCGGCTGACGTCGGCGCTGCCTCTCTTGCCCACGACGCGACCGTGACAGTTATGCTGTCACAATGAAGCTCTCGACGCCGCTCATGTACTCCGGCAACCCGCGCGAGTCCGCCGACCAGGTGGTCGCACTCGAGAAGGCGGGCCTCGACACCGTCTGGGTCGCCGAGGCCTACGGCTTCGACTCCCCCACGCTGATGGGCTACCTCGCCGCCAAGACCGAGACGATCGAGATCGGCGCCGCCATCCTCAACGTGTTCTCGCGGACCCCGAGCGCACTGCTGCAGACCGCGGCCGGTCTCGACAACGTGTCGGGCGGACGCGCGGTGATCGGCCTCGGCGCGAGCGGTCCCCAGGTGATCGAGGGCTTCCACGGCCTGCCCTACGACAAGCCGTTGGGCCGCACCCGCGAGGTCATCAAGATCATGCGCCAGGGCCTGCGCCGCGAGCGCCTCGAGCACGAGGGCAAGATCTTCACGCTGCCCCTGCCCTCGGACCAGGGCCTGGGCCTGGGCAAGCCGCTGAAGATCCTCACCCAGGTCGAGCGCAACTCGATCCCGATCTGGGTCGCCGCGCTCGGCGACGCCAACGTCGCGATGACCGCCGAGGTCGCGGACGGCTGGCTGCCCTTCCTCTTCCTGCCCGAGAAGGCCGACGCCGTCTGGGGCGAGGCCCTGGCGAAGGGGGCCGCCAAGCGCTCGGCGGACCTGGCGCCGCTGGAGATCTCCGCGGGCGGCATGCTCGCGATCGGCGAGGGGCAGGAGACCAAGGCCCTCCTGGACTTCGTGCGTCCCATCTACGCGCTCTACGTCGGCGGCATGGGCGCGCGCGGCAAGAACTTCTACAACGAGCTGGCCTGCCAGTACGGCTACGAGAAGGAGGCCAAGCAGATCCAGGACCTCTATCTCGAGGGCAAGAAGAAGGAGGCCGAGGCGCTGGTGCCGACGGAGTGGCTCGAGGCCGGCAACCTGGTCGGCCCGGCGTCCTACGTGCAGGAGCGGATCGCCGCCTTCCGCGAGGCCGGCGTCACCAACCTCCAGGTCTCGCCCGCATCGAACGACCCCGCGGCCACCGTGGCCCAGGTGAAGGAGTGGATCAGCTGATGACCGAGCGCCCGTCCATCTACGAGCAGGAGCACGAGGACTTCCGCTCCAGCGTGCGGACCTTCATGGACAAGGAGGTCGTCCCCTTCCACGACCAGTGGGAGCGCGACGGCCAGGTCAGCCGCGAGGTCTGGACCAAGGCCGGCGCGGCGGGGCTGCTGTGCTTCGACGTCGAGGAGGAGTACGGCGGCGCCGGGGTCCCCGACTTCCGCTACAACACCATCGTGGCCGAGGAGCTGGCCCGGGCAGGCGCGAGCGGCCCCGGCTTCCCGGTGCACAGCGACATCATCGTCCCCTACATCTCCTCGCTCGGGACCCCGGAGCAGAAGCAGCGCTGGCTCCCGGGCCTCGCCTCCGGCGAGATCATCTCGGCGATCGCGATGACCGAGCCGGGCGCCGGCAGCGACCTCCAGGGCATCCGCACGAACGCAGTCGACAAGGGCGACCACTACGTGCTCAACGGCTCCAAGACGTTCATCAGCAACGGCATCATGTCCGACCTGGTGATCGTGGTCTGCCGCACCGACCCCGACGCCGGCCACAAGGGCATCAGCCTGCTGGTCGTCGAGCGGGGCATGAAGGGCTTCGAGCGCGGTCGCAACCTCGACAAGGTCGGGATGAAGGCCCAGGACACCGCGGAGCTGTTCTTCGACAACGTCGAGGTGCCGAAGGAGAACCTGCTCGGCGAGGAGGGCTCCGGCTTCATCTCGCTGATGATGAACCTGCCCCAGGAGCGGATCTCGATCGCCGCCATGGCGGTCGCCGCGATCGAGCAGGTGCTGGACATGTCGCTGACCTACGCCAAGGAGCGCACGGCGTTCGGCAAGCCGATCGGCTCCTTCCAGCACAACCGCTTCGTGCTCGCGGAGATGGCCACCAACGCCCATGTCGCGCGGGTGTTCGTCAACGACTGCATCCTCAAGCTCAACGCCGGGGAGGTCGACACGACCCTGGCGTCGATGGCGAAGTGGTGGACGACCGAGCTGCAGAAGCAGGTCGTCGACGCCGGCGTCCAGCTGCACGGCGGCTACGGCTACATGATGGAGTACCCGATCGCGAAGGCGTTCACGGACAGCCGGATCCAGACCATCTACGGCGGCACCACCGAGATCCAGAAGGAGATCATCGGGCGCAGCCTCGGCGTGTAGTCGAGGTCGGTCAGGCACGCCGCGTGCCCGGGCCGGACGGGAACGGGAACGGGAACAAGTTCTCGATCGTTCCTCTGGCACTCCCCGGGTCCGATCGGCGAGGCTGTGACCCATGACACAGGTCGACTCCGCCACCGCCAGCGAACGCGCCCGCATCCAGGAGCAGGTCGAGGGACGCACCCTCGTCGACGCCCTGGCCGACACCGTGGAGCGGTACGCCGACGAGCCGGCGTACTCCGACAAGCACCACGTCCCCGAGGGTGAGACCTGGCGGACCCTGACCTGGGCAGAGACCCGGGAGCGCGGACTCGACGTCGCGGCCGCGCTCGTGGAGATCGGGGTGTCGGTCGGCGACACGGTCGCGATCATGGCCAGCAACCGGGTCGAGCACTTCCTCGCCGACATCGGCGGGGTGCACGCGGCGGCGACGCCGATGTCGATCTACAGCACCCTGTCGCCGGAGCAGGTCGCGTTCGTCGCGTCGCATGCGCGCCCGTCGGTGGTCATCCTCGAGGACGCCGACCACCGGGCCCGCTGGGCCCAGGCGCTGGACGAGGTCGACAGCATCAAGCGGGTCGTGATGATGGACGAGGACTGGGCCGACCTGGTGGCCGCGGGCGCGGCGTACCGCGCGGCGAACCCCGGCGCCATCGAGGCGCGGGCCGCCGACCTCAGCCCGGAGGTGCCCGCCACGATCCTCTACACCTCTGGCACCACCGGGAACCCGAAGGGCGTGGTGCTCACCCACCACAACGTGCTCTTCGAGACCGTGAGCACCCAGGAGTCCGCCGGGCTCAACGACCCCCAGACCAGCGTCAGCTACCTGCCCCTGGCCCACATCGCGGAGCGCGTGCTCGGCCTCTACGGCCCCCAGGTCGTCGGCGGCCACGTGCACGCGATCGGCGACCCGGCCCAGCTGCTCGCCACCCTCGGCGAGGTGCACCCGACCGCGTTCTTCGGGGTCCCGCGGGTGTGGGAGAAGATCAAGACCGGGATCTCCGCCAAGCTCGCGGCCGACCCCGACCCGGCCAACCGCGAGATGGTCCAGAAGTCGATGGCCGCTGCCCTCGCCTGGGTCGAGGCCCAGGAGGTCGGCGGCACCATGACGCCGGAGATCGAGGAGGCCTACCGCCAGGCCGACGAGGCGATCCTCGGCTTCCTCAAGCTGCTGCTCGGGCTCGACCAGGTCGTGTGGGCCGGCTCGGCCGCGGCTCCGATGCCGCTCGACGTCGCGAAGTTCATGGCCGGTCTCGGCCTGAAGGTCTACGACGTCTACGGCATGACCGAGACGTGCGGCGCCGTGACCTCCAACGGGCCCGGCGGGTTCAAGCTCGGCACGGTCGGGCGCGCCAACCCCGGGATGGAGATCAAGCTCGGCGAGGACGGCGAGATCCTGGTCCGCGGCCCCGTCAACACCCCCGGCTACCACCGGCAGGACGACGCCACCCGCGCCCTGATCGACGCGGACGGCTGGCTGCACACCGGCGACATCGGCACCCTCGACGACGACGGCTTCTTCGCGGTCGTCGATCGCAAGAAGGAGCTGATCATCACCTCGGCCGGCAAGAACATCGCGCCGTCGAACATCGAGAACTACCTCAAGGAGTCCCCGATCATCGGGCATGCCATGGCGATCGGCGACAGCCGTCCGTACGTCGTCGCGGTGCTCACCCTCGACGGCGAGATCGCCCCGCTGATGGCCCAGCAGATGGGCATCGAGTTCACCGACCTCGCCGACCTGGCCGCCAAGCCGGAGATCCTGGCGATCGCCCAGCAGGCCGTCGACTCGGCCAACGAGCGGCTCTCCCGCCCCGAGCAGGTGAAGTCGTTCGAGCTGTTGCCGGTGGAGTGGACGCCCGAGTCCGAGGAGCTCACCCCGACGTTGAAGCTCAAGCGGCGCGTGGTGAACCGCAAGTACTCCGACGTGGTCGACCGTCTCTACGGATAGGCCTCCGGCGCACCCCCGATAGGCTCGGCGGGTGTTGCGGTCACCCTGGGAGCGGGTGACCGCCCTGGCGGTGCTGGCCGGAGCTCTGTGGCTGCCGTTCGCGGGGCGGTCACTGAGTCCCGACGAGGGCGGGCTGCTGATCGTGGGCAGCCAGTGGGCCGAGGGATCGTCGCTCTACGGCGACTACTTCGTCGACCGGCCCCCGCTGCTGATCGCGGTGTTCTCCGTGGCCGACGCGGCGGGTGGGACGCCGTGGGTGCTGCGAGCGATCGGCGTCCTCGCGGTCATGACGACGGTGCTGCTCGCCGGCCTGGTCGGCCGGATCGCGGCCGACGCTCCGGTGCTGCCGGCGCTGACCGCAGCCCTGCTGGTGTCGACTCCACTCCTCGGCGCCACGGTCGTCAACGGCGAGCTGCTCGGCCTGCCGTTCCTCCTCGGCGGCTGTGCGGCGGTGCTGGCGGCAGCGCGGTCCGAGTCCTGGTGGCGGTGGGCACTGCTGGCCGGCGTGCTCGGTGCGTGCGGGGCGCTGGTCAAGCAGAGCCTGCTCGACGTCTTCGTGCTGGCGTTCGTGCTGCTGCTGACCCGGCGGCGGTACGGCGCGCTCGGGGTCGTGCTGGGCGCGGCAGCCGCCACCGTCGTCCTCGTCGCCGGGTTCGCTGCTCTGCGCGGCACCGCGCCGGGTGATCTGTGGGACGCGGTCGTGGTGTTCCGTCAGGAGGCGGCCACGGTGATCGCCACGTCGGCGACCGCCTCGACCCCCGCCCGACTCGCCCGGATGCTGCTCGCCCTGCTCGCGACAGGCGCGCCGTTGCTCGTCGTCGCCCTGGCTCGGCGAGGGCGGCACGCCCCGCTGCTCTGGCCGGCGGTGGCCGTCCTGGGGTGGGAGACCCTGACCGTGCTGGCCGGCGGCAGCTACTGGCTGCACTACCTGATGGTCCTGGTGCCCGGACTGGTGCTTCTCACGGCAGCAGCCACGCAGCGCCTGTCCCGGCCCGACCGGTTGCTGCGCACCGCCTACGTCCTGGCCGCGGTCTCGACCGCGGCAGCCCTCGCGTGGACGCAGTTCCAGCCCTACGAGCGACCGGAGGAGCCGGCGATCGCCTGGCTCGAGGCACACTCCCGCCCCGGCGAGACCGCCGTCGTCGCTTTCGGTGGCGCGAACATCCTGCGCGAGACCGGCCTGGTCTCCCCCTACCCCGAGCTGTGGAGCCTGCCCGTGCGCGTGCACGACCCCGACCTCGTCGCCCTGGGGGCACTGCTCAGCTCCAGCGACCGCCCCACGTGGCTGATCGTCGCCGGGAGGTCGCTGAGCACATGGGGGGTCGACGGCGCCGGCGCCGACCGGGTCGTCGACGAGCGCTACGAGGCGGCCACCACCGCCGGCGGCTGGACGATCTACCGCACGCTGCGGAGCGAGGACCGGTGAGCCGACGGGCACCGGCCATGGCGGCGTACGTCGCGGCCCTGCTGGCGTGGAGCCGGCTCGTCGGGATCCCGAACGATCCGGCCGGAGTGATCATCTGGATCTGGCTCGCCACCATCGCGTGGCGGATCGATCTGCCGGCGCGCGAGCACCTGCAGTTCTGGAGGGACTGGTGGAAGCCGCTCTCGCTGCTGGTCGTCTACTGGCTGGGGCGCGGCGTCGCGGACGAGATCGGCATCGCGCCGCACTACACGATGCCGATCCGCGTCGACGAGTGGATGTTCGCCACCGTGCCGACGCTCGCACTCCAGGAGGCGTGGTGCGGAGCTCCGTGCGCGAAGGGTCTGCCGCCCCGCTGGTACGACGTGCTGCTCACCACTGTCTATGCCTCGCACTTCCTCGTCGCGCTGACGATGGCCGGCGTGCTGTGGCTGCGTGACCGTGCGGAGTGGGTGCGCTGGCTGCGCCGCTACATCACGCTGCTCTTCTGCGGGCTTGCGATCTATGTCGCCTATCCGATGGCGCCGCCGTGGATGGCGGCGCGCGACGGCTACCTCGAACCGGTCGTCAGGATCACCAGCCGCGGCTGGGCGGAGATCGATCTGCACCGGCAGACGATGGTGATGTTCGGGATGAGCAACAAGGTCGCCGCGATGCCGTCCCTGCACGCCGGCATCGCGTTCCTCGTCGCGTTCTGGTTCATCTCACGGCTGCGCTCCCCCTGGCGCTGGCTGGTGCTGCTCTACCCGCTCGTGATGTCGCTCGCGCTCACCTACTTCGCCGAGCACTACGTCGTCGACGCCGTCGCCGGCGCCCTGGTGGCGCTGCTGGTGATGGTCGGCGTCGGCCGGTGGGAGAGCAAGCGCGCGGCGTAGCGGCCGCTACCGCTTCACCCACACCGACACGTGGCCACTGCTCGCGGAGGTGAACGGCGCGCCCGACCAGTCGGCGTACCGGCTCTCCAGGCGTAGGTCCGCCAAGCGGGCCATCAGGTCCAGCTCGGCCGGCCACGCGTAGCGGAATCGACCCATGCTGTAGCGCACGGTGCCGTCCGGGTCGTGGCGGTAGTGGTGGGAGACGGACTGCTGGTGGACGAGATCGAACTCGTCGAGCACCACGTGGTCGGGTGTGATGGTCGCCGGCGCCATCGACTGGCCGTCGGGGACGCGGCGCAGCCCGGGCATCCCCAGCTCGATGACGAACCGACCGCCGGGCGCCAGGTGGCGGGCGGCGTTGCGGAAGCACTCCACCTGCTCGTCCTGGGTGCGCAGGTTGGCGATGGTGTTCCACACGAGGTAGACGAGGGAGAACTCCCCGGTCACGGTGCAGGTCGTCATGTCCCCCACGACGACCGGGATCTCCTCCTCCGTCGCCTTCCTCCGCAGCTGTTCGACCATCGGCTCGGACAGCTCGATCCCGGACACGGCGACTCCCCGGGCGGCGAGCGGGATCCCGACCCGGCCCGTGCCGATCGCGAACTCGAGGACCGGGCCGTCACCGGCGAGCCCGGCCAGGAAGTCGACCGCCGGGTCGAGCACCTCCGGGCGGAACATCTCCCCCGAGTCGACCTCGTACCGTTCGGCGGTCTCGCGGTCCCACAGGTCGCTGGTGGTCATGGCGTCGACCATGGCCGACCCTCCCGAGCCGTGTCCACGAGTTATCCGCACGCCGGTGGCCCCGTCGGCCGTGGCCGGCGGGGTGGGGTCAGTGGAGATGTCGGTGGTGGGTGAGGCCGGTGGGGCTGGTCCACTCGATGAGGCTCTGGTTGAGGGGTTGGTAGTGCCAGCCGCCGGTGGTCTTGAGTCGGTGGTGTCGTCGGCACAGGGGGTAGAGGTTCGAGGTGGTAGTCGCACCGGCCGGGTAGGGGGTGCGGTGGTCGAGGTCGCAGCGCCGCGAGGGTCGTTGGCAGTGCGCGAAGACGCAGGTGGGGTATCTGGCCCAGGCTTGTTCGCGCATGGTCGGGGTGGGGTCGTGGACCTCGGTGGTGAGCTCGGCGGAGAGGTCGAGGACCGGCCGGACCGTCACCTTCGTCCCAGCCTGGGTGCACCACTCACGGACCTGGTCGGGAGTGATGGTGGTGCGGGTGTTCTCGACCTCGACCATGGCCTGGTCGGGACGGGCGTGGGTGTAGACCACCACCTCCCGACCGGCGCCGGTTCCATCTAGCTCTCCGTCGAGGGTGCCGGCGGCCATCGAGCGGCGGACGTCGAGGGGGAGCTCGGGGTCCAGGGTCGCGGCGCGGGCGGTGAGGGTCTTGTCGAAGGCGATGGCGTCGGCGAGGTCGAGGAGTCCCTCGACGGCGACGAGTCCGTCGGCGTCGACGTGGTGCAGGTGCACATGGAGGTGGCGGTGTTCGGCGGCGGCCAGGCGGCGTCGTTCGGTCTCGGCGGGGTCGTGGGTGGCGCGGGCGGTCTCGACGGTGCGTTCGATCTGCGCGTAGGAGCAGTCGTGGAGGACGGGGGCGATCTGGCGGTCCACGAACGCTGCCGCCACCGGCGGGAGGTTCTTGGTGGAGTCCGCGGACGGGCGGATCTGCTGGTCGCGGTTCGAGGCCCTGGTCGAGGCCAAGGTCGCCCAGGCCGCGGGGGTGTCAGATGGTCTGTGTAAGCGGTCGGTCTTGAAGGAGGACCAAGATGACCGCTGTGACCACTGAGAACGATGAGGCGAACGTGGCGTCGACCAGCAGTTCGGAGCGGCCCAGTCGTGCTGCTGCTCGCCGCGCCGCACGCGCTGAGATGCCGGGCTACAAGGCCGCTGCCGAGCTGGCCGAGTCGGGTGCCCTGGACGGGCTGTTCGCCCAGATCGACGCCGGCCAGATCGACCTGACCGGCGATGGCGGGTTCATCCCCGCCCTGATCAAGCATGCCCTCGAGCGCGGTCTGGGCGCCGAGCTCACCGAGCACCTGGGTTATGAGAAGGGCGCCCCGGACGCGGCGGCCTTCGACAACTCACGCAACGGCACGACGCCGAAGACGGTCGCGACCCAGGTCGGGGACGTCAACCTCGCTGTGCCGCGCGATCGGGCCGGGACGTTCACCCCGCGGCTGGTGCCTAAGGGCGAGCGGCGCCTTGGCGGGCTGGACGAGATGATCATCAGCCTCTACGCCGGCGGGATGACGGTCAGGGACATCGCCCACCACCTGGAGTCCACGCTGGGCACCGAGCTCTCGCACGAGACGATCTCCAACATCACC
Source organism: Nocardioides sp. (assembly GCA_049593675.1). GTDB lineage: Bacteria > Actinomycetota > Actinomycetes > Propionibacteriales > Nocardioidaceae > Nocardioides. The sequence continues at coordinate 1,109 of JBAWHI010000363.1, read as the reverse complement.
GACGAGGTCGCCGAGGCGGTGCTGGAGTGGCAGGCCCGCCCGCTCGAGGCGATCTACCCCGTCATCTACCTCGACGCGATCGTGGTCAAGGTCCGCGACGGCTCACACGTGATCAACAAGGCCGCCCACATCGCTGTCGGGGTCGACATCGAGGGCATCAAGCACGTGCTGGGGATCTGGGTGCAGACCCACGAGGGAGCGAAGTTCTGGGCGGGGGTCTGCGCCGACCTGGCCAACCGCGGCATCCGCGACGTGCTCATCGTGTGCTGCGACGGGCTCACGGGGCTGCCGGAGGCGATCGAGGCGACCTGGCCCAGTGCGACCGTGCAGACCTGCGTGGTGCACCTGATCCGCGCCGCGATGCGGTTCGTGGGCTACGGCGACCGCAAGGCGGTCGCGGCGGCGCTGAAGCCGGTCTACACCGCGGCGAACGCCGAAGCCGCGCGCCGCGAGCTGGACGTCTTCGCGGACTCGAACTGGGGCAAGAAGTACCCCCACGCGGTCGCGACGTGGGAGGCCGCCTGGGAGCGGTTCACCCCGTTCTTGGCCTTCCCACCCGAACTGCGCCGCGTCATCTACACCACCAACTCGATCGAGTCGCTGAACTACCAGCTACGCAAGGTCACCAAGAACCGCGGACACTTCCCCAGCGACGCCGCCGTCGTGAAGCTGCTGTGGCTAGCGATCTGCAACATCGAGGACAAACGAGCCCGCGACCGCGAGCGCGACCGAGGCAAGAAGGGCAAGGAGCGCAAGGCCCAAGGCCGCCTCGTCGAAGGCCAGGTCGTGACCAACTGGAAGCAGGCCCTGGCCCAGCTCGCGATCGCCTACCCCGACCGCATCAACCCCCACCTGTAAGCCCAACTCAAAGTAAAGAGATCGGCCGCCTTACACAGAAAAGTTGACACGCTCGGTGGTTGCGGGTTTGCTCGGGTGCAGACCGATAGGCAGCGAAGAGCGGTCCGGCGCCGCTCGGGTCGTCGTTGCTTCCCGGGTTTCCGGTCGCCGCTGGGTGGGTCGAACCAACCCGCGAAAAAGTGAGCGTGTCAACTTTTCTGTGTAAGGCGGCCGATCTCTTTACTTTGAGTTGGGCTTACAGGTGGGGGTTG
>JBAWHI010000362.1:0-1817 GCA_049593675.1 Nocardioides sp. | reverse complement strand
GACGAGGGCGCGGCCTTCGTGGCGGCCCGCCGCATGGTCATCCCGGCGATGGAGACGCACGGGTCGCTGCTGCTCGAGGACGTCGGGGTGCCCGTGACCCGGCTCGGTGCGCTGGTCCGGGGCATCGCGGAGATCGCTGCCGAGCAGGAGGTCCTGATCGCGGTGGTCGCCCACGCCGGCGACGGCAACACCCATCCGCTGATCGTCTTCGATCCCGCCGACGCCGACATGGCGGCCCGGGCGAGCGCGGCGTACGGCGCCGTCATGGATCTCGGGATCGCGCTCGGTGGCACCATCACCGGAGAGCACGGGGTGGGGCGGCTCAAGCGGCCGTGGCTCGGCGCGTACCTCGGCCCGGACGTCCTCGCCCTCAACGAGCGGGTCAAGCACGCCTTCGACCCGCAGGGGATCCTCAACCCGGGTGCGGTCGTCGAGCGCCGCGGGTGACGAGGTTCAGCCGAACGCCGCGAGCACGTGCCTGTTCAGGTCCGGGTAGCGCATCAGATGGGCGCCGCCGTTGATGTCGAGCACCTCGCCGGTCACCCAGGCCGCCTTCGCCAGGTAGACGGCAGCCTCGGCGATCTCCGCGGGGGTGCCGGACCGGCCGAGCGGGGTGTTCTCGAGGTAGTCCTCCTCGATGCCGGGGATGTCCATGGCCGGCGCGGTGAGGGGAGTGACCACCAGCCCGGGCGCGATCGCGTTGACCCGGATGCCGCGGGGACCCAGCTCCAGAGCGGCGACCTCGGTGAGCATGGAGACGCCCGCCTTGGCCTCGCAGTACGGCGCCAGCCCGCCGCCCGGCTGCCGGGCGTTGTGGGAGGACAGGGTGATCACGGTGCCGCCCGCGGAGAGTCGCTGGCCGGCGTGCTTGAGCACGAGGAAGGCGCCGGTGAGGCAGACGTCGACGACCCGGCGCCACTCGTCGGCCGCGAGGTCGGTGACCAGGCCGAGGGTCGAGACCCCCGCGCTGTTCACGACGACGTCCAGGCGCCCGTGTGTGGCGAGCACGCCGTCGAGGAGGGCGGCGACCGAGTCCTCGTCGGTCACGTCGACGGCGACCTCCGCCTGGGCGGTCGTCAGGTCGGCGACGACGACCCGGCAGCCGTCCTCGATCAGCCCCTGGACGACGGCGGCGCCGATGCCCGACGCCCCACCGATCACGACCGCGACCCGGTCCGATGTCTCACTCATGTGCGCCACTCCCTGGCTCTGCGAAATAGTTGACGCGTGTCAATCTAGGGCTTAACGTCCAGGAATAGAACACGTTCCACCGAACTGAGGAGCTCCCGTGGCGCTACCGACCACCGCCGTGATCGGCGCCGGCATCAGCGGCCTGGCGGCCAGCAAGATGCTGGGCGACTACGGCGTCCCGTACACCACGTTCGAGACCTCCGACCGGGTCGGCGGCAACTGGGCGTTCGGCAACCCGAACGGCCACAGCAGCGCCTACCAGTCACTGCACATCGACACCTCGAAGCACCAGCTGTCGTTCCGGGACTTCCCGATGCCCGACCACTACCCGGACTTCCCGCACCACACCCAGATCAAGGAGTACCTCGACTCCTACGCCGACGCCTTCGGGCTGCGCGAGCGGATCGAGTTCGAGAACGGCGTGGTCTCGGCCAAGCGGCTTCCGGGCGGTGGCTGGGAGCTCGTCGACCAGGCCGGCGACACCCGGCACTTCGACCTGCTGGTCGTCGGCAACGGGCACCACTGGGATCCCCGGATGGCCGACTTCCCCGGCACCTTCACGGGCCAGAGCATCCACTCCCACCACTACATCGACCCGTGGACACCGCTGGACCTGATGGACAAGC
>JBAWHI010000361.1:0-4412 GCA_049593675.1 Nocardioides sp. | reverse complement strand
GGCCTGTGCCTGGCGCTGGCGTGCGACCTGCGGCTGGCCGCGCCTGCGGCGTACTTCCGGGCGGCGGGGATCAACAACGGGCTGACCGCCAGCGAGCTCGGGCTGTCGTTCCTGCTGCCGCGCGCCGTCGGGTCGACCCGGGCGGCCGACATCATGCTGACCGGCCGCGACGTCGACGCGGAGGAGGCGGAGCGGATCGGACTGGTCTCCTCGGTGGTCCCCGACGTCGTCGCGTCCGCGGTCGAGACCGGGGAGCGGATCGCCGGCTTCTCCCAGCCGGGTGTCGAGCTGACCAAGCGGTCGCTGCACGCCGGCCAGTCCGCCACCTCCCTGGAGACCTATCAGTCGTCGGAGGGCCTGGGGCAGCTCTACCTGCGGATGCTCACCGGCAACTTCGAGGAGGCGACGGCGGCCCGCCACGAGGGCCGGCCACCGCGGTTCACCGACGACCGCTGATCCTCGGCGGCAGCGATGAGTCTGGCGCTGTCGGTGGGTCTGAGTAGCGTCGAGGCCGCGTCGATGCGACGCACCCGACACCCACCCGACCCGTCTGCCCCAGGAGCACCCGATGGCCCTCTTGAACCCCTACCTGAACTTCGACGGCAACGCCCGTGAGGCGATGGAGTTCTACCACTCCGTCTTCGGCGGTGAGCTCATGATCAACACCTTCGGTGAGTTCGGGATGACCGACGGCGTGCCTGCCGACGGCGTCATGCACGCCAACCTCACCACCGACCAGGGCTTCACCCTGATGGCCTCCGACAACCCGCCGGGAGGCGTGCCCGGTCAGACCCCCAACGGACACCTGAGCCTCAGTGGACCCGAGGGAGACCTGCTTCACGGCTTCTGGGACCAGCTGGCCGATGGGGGACACATCGACGTGCCACTGGAGAAGGCGCCGTGGGGCGATGAGTTCGGTCAGGTCAAGGACAAGTTCGGCATCAACTGGCTGGTCAACATCGCCGGCTAGCAGCGAGCGCCGGGAGCGTGCTGGTGCAGAGCCATCAGCACCAGCATCGGGAAGTCCTCGGCCAGCCACACCGGTCGCACCTCGCCGATGGCCCGCCAGCCGCGGCGCTCGTAGAGCGCGACCGCCCGATCGTGGACCGGCACGACGTCGAGGACCGGGAGCCGCCCGCTCGAGCGGATCCAGTCGACGGCGGTGTCGTGCAGGAGCCCGCCGATGCCGGCGCCGACCGCGTCGGCGGCGACGAACAGCACCGCCAGCTCGGCGAGGTCCTCGCGCCCGGCGCCGGTCACGAACGCATCGCGCAGGGGCCCGCCGAGGCTGTAGACGCCGACGTGGCCGACGACCCTGCCGTCGAGCTCCGCGACCCAGGCCCGTTCCTCGCCCGCCCGGACCAGGAAGTCCTCCACCGGGAAGGGCAGCGGCCACCGGATCGGGTACTGCGTGGCCGCCTGCTGGGCCGCGAGGAGCCCCGCCAGCACCGGCAGGTCCTCGGGGCGTCGCTCCCGGATCATGGTCGTCACCCGACGTCACCGTCGAGGTAGACCCAGCGCCCGCCGCGCCGCTCGAAGCGACTGTGCTCCCTCAGCTCACCGGCGACCCCGCCGCGCTCGAAGGTCGCCACGAACTCCACCCAGTCTTCGCCGGATGCGCCGATGCTCAGACCGGTCCAGGTCAGGGACGGGTCCGGCGCCAGGTCGTCGGGGCGGGTGCGGGGGTGCCAGGTGCGGAACACGTAGTCGGTGTCGCCGACCGCGTAGGCGGCGTACCGAGAGCGCATCAGCTCCTCGGGTCCGACCGGCTGCGCGGCGCCGCGATGGAGCCGTCCGCAGCAGGCGTCGTACGGCGCGCCCGACCCGCACGGACACGTTCGCTGGAGGGCCACGGGGACGACCCTACGGTTGCGGGGGCGCAGTAGCGTGGCGGAGTGACTGCATCGTCCCCAGCACCACAGATCCTCACCGTCGGCGAGCTCCGCGCCTCGGGCCACGTCCAGAGGTCGCTGCGCGAGGAGATCCGCGACAACCTGCTCGCAGCGCTGCGCGAGGGGCGCGACCCGTGGCCCGGGTTGCACGGCTTCGAGGACACGGTGATCCCGCAGCTCGAGCGCGCGCTCATCGCCGGCCACGACATCGTGCTGCTCGGTGAGCGTGGCCAGGGCAAGACCCGACTGCTGCGCACCATGGTGGGTCTGCTCGACGAGTGGACGCCGGTGATCTCCGGCTCCGAGCTCGGCGAGCACCCCTTCGAGCCGATCACCCACTCCTCGCAGGCCGCCGCGGCCGCGCACGGCGACGACCTGCCGATCGCGTGGCGACACCGCGACGAGCGGTACGCCGAGAAGCTCGCCACCCCCGACACCAGTGTCGCCGACCTGATCGGTGACGTGGACCCGATGAAGGTCGCCGAGGGTCGCTCGCTCGGCGACCCGGACACCATCCACTTCGGGCTGATCCCGCGCAGCCACCGGGGCATCGTCGCGATCAACGAGCTGCCGGACCTCGCCGAGCGGATCCAGGTCGCGATGCTCAACGTGATGGAGGAGCGCGACATCCAGATCCGCGGCTACGTGCTGCGGCTGCCCCTCGACGTGCTCGTCGTCGCGAGCGCGAACCCCGAGGACTACACCAACCGCGGCCGGATCATCACCCCGCTCAAGGACCGGTTCGGCGCTGAGATCCGCACCCACTACCCGACCCGGCTCGAGGACGAGATCTCGGTGATCCGGCAGGAGTCCGACCTGGTCGCCGACGTGCCGGACTACCTGGTCGAGATCCTGGCCCGCTTCACCCGCCAGCTTCGCGAGTCCAGCGCCGTCGACCAGCGCTCCGGCGTCTCGGCCCGTTTCGCGATCGCGGGGGCCGAGACGATCGCCGCGGCCGCCCAGCACCGGGCCACCGTCCGGGGCGAGGACGAGCCGGTCGCCCGCGTCGTCGACCTCGAGACCGCCGTGGACGTGCTGGGCGGCAAGATCGAGTTCGAGAGCGGGGAGGAGGGCCGCGAGACCGAGATCCTCACCCACCTGCTCCGCACCGCCACCGCCGAGACCGTCCGCAGCCACTTCCGCGGCCTGGACTTCGCCCTGCTGGTCGAGGCGATCGAGAACGGTGCCATGGTCACCACGGGTGAGCAGGTCACGGCGCGCGACTTCCTGATCGGCCTGCCGATCCTGGGTGAGTCCGAGCTCTACGACGACGTGTGCGACCGGCTCGACGCGACCAACGACGGCCAGCGGGCCGGTGCCGTGGAGCTGGCGCTCGAGGGCCTCTACCTGGCCCGCAAGATCGGCAAGGACACCGACGGCGCGGAGACGGTCTACGGCTGATGAAGGACCGCACCCGCTTCCGGAGGTACGACGGCGGCGACCCGCTCGCCCCGCCGGTCGACCTCGCCGAGGCGCTGGATGCCATCGGGGAGGACGTGATGGCCGGCTACTCGCCCGAGAGGGCGATGCGGGAGTTCCTGCGCCGCGGGGGCCGCGACCAGAGCGGCCTGGACGACCTGGCCCGACGGGTCGCCGAGCGACGTCGCGAGCTGCTGGAGCGCCACGACCTGGACGGCACGCTCCAGGAGGTCCGCGAGCTGTTGGACCGGGCGGTGCTCGAGGAGCGCAAGCAGCTCGCCCGCGACGCGATGATGGACGACGGCGACCGCGCGCTGCGCGAGATGCAGCTGGAGAACCTCCCGCCCAACACGGCAGCCGCCGTGAGCGAGCTGGCGCCGTACGACTGGCAGAGCCGCGCCGCGCGCGAGGACTACGAGAAGATCAAGGACCTGCTCGGCCGCGAACTGCTCGACCAGCGGTTCGCCGGCATGAAGGATGCCCTGGAGAACGCTTCGGACGCGGACCGGGCGGCGGTCAACGAGATGCTCGGCGACCTCAACGAGCTGCTCGAGAAGCACCGTCTGGGCGAGGACACCCAGGACGACTTCGACGACTTCATGGCCAAGCACGGCGACCTCTTCCCCGAGCGACCGCAGGACATCGACGAGCTGCTGGCCTCGCTCGCCGAGCGCTCCGCCGCAGCCCAGCGGATGCTGAACTCGATGTCGCCCGAGCAGCGGCGGGAGCTGATGGAGCTCTCGGCCCAGGCGTTCGGGTCGCCGGAGCTGATGGACCAGCTCGGCCGGCTCGACGACAACCTGCAGTCGCTGCGGCCCGACCTCGACTGGGGCGGCTCGGAGCAGATGGGCGGCGAGGAGGGCCTGGGCCTCGGGGACGGCACCGGTGTCTTCCAGGACCTCGCCGACCTCGACAGTCTCAGCGACCAGCTCTCCCAGTCCTACGGCGGCGCCCGGATGGACGACCTCGACCTCGACAAGCTGGCCCGCCAGCTCGGCGACGAGGCCGCCGTCGACGCGCGCACGCTGCAGCGGCTCGAGCAGGCGCTGCGCGACTCGGGCTACATGAAGCGCGGCACCGACGGGCAGCTGCGCCTCTCAC
>JBAWHI010000360.1:0-1925 GCA_049593675.1 Nocardioides sp. | reverse complement strand
TGGCCGGAGCTGCTCGCCGGCGTCGACGTGGTCTGCCACCAGGCGGCGGTCGTGGGCGCCGGTGTCCGCGTCGCGGACCTGCCCGACTACGCCGGCGTCAACGACCTCGGCACGGCCGTCCTGCTGGCCGCCATGCACGAGGCCGCGGTCGAGCGGCTGGTGCTCGCCTCGTCGATGGTCGTCTACGGGGAGGGCCGCTACACCTGCCCGGCGCACGGCGACCAGACCCCGGCACCGCGCGGCCGCGACGCCCTCGAGGCGGGTGACGTCGAGAACCACTGCCCGGCCTGCGGCGAGGTGCTCGGCTGGGCGCTGGTCGACGAGTCCGCGCGGCTCGACCCGCGCTCGTCGTACGCCGCCAGCAAGGTGGCGCAGGAGCACTACACCGCGGCCTGGGTCCGTCAGGCCGGCGCTGCCGCGGTGGCGCTGCGCTACCACAACGTCTACGGCCCGGGGATGCCGCGTGACACGCCGTACTCCGGGGTAGCGGCGATGTTCCGCTCCTCGCTGGAGCGCGGCGAGCGGCCGCGGGTCTTCGAGGACGGCGGCCAGATGAGGGACTTCGTGCACGTCGCCGACGTGGCACGCGCCAACCTGCGCGCCATCGAGTCGGTCGCGGCATCCGGCTCCGGGAGGTACGACGCCTACAACGTCTGCTCCGGGGAGCCGGTGTCGATCCTGCAGGTCGCCCGGCTCGTCGGGGCTGCCAGCGACATCGAGCCCGAGGTCACTGGCGACTACCGTCTCGGCGACGTCCGCCACGTGGTGGCGTCGCCCGAGCGGGCCCGGGTCGACCTCGGGTTCGAGGCGGCGATCGGCCCCGACGAGGGGCTACCCGCGTTCGCGACCGCGCCGCTGCGCGCCTGACGTCACGCCACGCGGGTGCTGTGGAAGTGGACGCGACCATGCGGGTCGAAGCGGGCGTCCAGCTCGACGCCGTCGAGGTGCTCGGTCGCGTCGGAGTCGAGGAAGACCCGGGCGCCGTCGTCCTCGACCACGCGGTCCTGCTCGGCCGGGGTGTCGGCGGGTGCCACCGTGAAGCCGGTGTCCGTGCCCGAGGGGCGTCCGATGCGCAGTCCGGCCGTGTCGGCGTGCTCGGGCTCGGCGGGGATCATCCGGATGACGTTGCGGGCGGCCTCGGTCATGGTGAGCATGGGTGGCTCCTCCTGGGTGTCGACGTGTGGTCGTACACCTGCACCGTTCCCGCCTCGGCCGGGACGATCAAACCGGTCACGCCTGCGCCGTGACCAAGCGTTGCAGCACCGTGATCTCCCTGTGACCTGGCCAGCAGGCGCCGTGGCGGACTACCAGCTCGTGTAGAGCAGGTGCTGCACGAGGAGCGCCCAGACGACCTGGACGAGCAGCCCCCAGCGCCGCCACCGCGCGGGGAGCAGCGCGGTCGCGAGCAGCAGCCAGGGCACGAACGGCAGCCAGATCCGCTCGACCTCGGCCTTGCTCATCCGCGAGAGGTCGGCGGCCACGACGGCGGCGCCGGCGGCGAGGACCAGCAGCACGACGACCCGGTCGCCCGACCTGCGCAGGGACGCGATCCCGGCCCCGAGCATCGGGCCCGCGCAGATCACGAGCGCCCCGAGGTTGCCCCACATCCAGTACGCCGCGGGCCGGTCCGCGGCGATCCCGTCCCAGTAGCGATCGTTGAGCACCGGGTAGGCCTCCCACCAGGCGAAGCCGAGCACCGCGAACGTGAGCACGACCGCCAGAGCCGCGCCCGCCGCGATCGGGAGCGGACGCCACGAGCGCGCCAGACGGAGGACCGCGAGGGCGAGGAAGCCCAGCAGGGGCAGGCCGTAGGACGACATCACGCACCAGCCGAGGAGCAGTCCTGCGGCCAGTGACCAGGCGACCAGGCGCCCGCCGGAGGCTCGTGCACCGAGCGCCAGGCAGGCGAGTCCCCACGCCGCCAC
>JBAWHI010000359.1:0-5404 GCA_049593675.1 Nocardioides sp. | reverse complement strand
GTCGGGACATCGGAGACTCCTGTGGCGCGGGGGCAGAACGGCGCCCAGGCGACCCGGGCTGCGTCACCTTAACCACACCAGTCACACGAGTAACAGCCTTCGCGGTGAACTACAGACGTGTAGTTTCCGCAGGTCAGAGGGGGTGCCGGTGCCGGCTCGAGCTCGACCCGACGGTCGGGCGCAGCTGCGACCGAGGGCGCCGGTAGATTGGCCCTCGTGCCTGAGGACTCCCCGCAGCCCCGCGTCTCCGCTCTCGACACCGTCGCCGTCGCGACCGACGACCCGGGCCGCGAGCAGCCCTGGTCCGACCTCGGTCTGAAAGCCGACGAGTACGCCCGGATCCGCGAGATCCTCGGGCGCCGGCCCACCTCCAGCGAGCTGGCGATGTACTCGGTGATGTGGAGCGAGCACTGCTCCTACAAGTCCTCCAAGGTGCACCTCAAGCAGTTCTCCGAGATCCCGCAGGAGACCCCCGCCGGCGCCATGCTGGCCGGCATCGGCGAGAACGCCGGCGTCATCGACGTCGGCCAGGGCTACGCCGTCACCTTCAAGGTCGAGTCGCACAACCACCCGTCGTACGTCGAGCCGCACCAGGGCGCCGCGACCGGCATCGGGGGCATCGTCCGCGACATCCTGGCGATGGGCGCCCGGCCGGTCGCGGTCATGGACCCGCTGCGGTTCGGCCCGCTCGACGCCGAGGACACCCGCCGGGTGCTGCCCGGGATCGTCGAGGGCGTCGGTCACTACGGCAACTGCCTGGGCCTGCCCAACATCGGCGGCGAGGCGGTCTTCGACGAGACCTACCTCGGCAACCCGCTGGTCAACGCGCTCTGCGTCGGCGTGCTGCGCCACGAGGACCTGCACCTCGCGAAGGCCAGCGGCGCCGGCAACCAGGTGATCCTGTACGGCGCACGCACCGGCGGCGACGGCATCGGCGGTGTCTCGGTGCTGGCGTCGGAGACCTTCGACGCCGATGGGCCGGCGAAGCGTCCGAGCGTCCAGGTCGGCGACCCCTTCATGGAGAAGCTGCTGATCGAGTGCACGCTGGAGATCTTCGCCGCCGGCCTGGTCGCCGGGATCCAGGACCTCGGCGGAGCGGGCCTGTCCTGCGCGACCTCCGAGCTCGCCTCCGCCGGCGACGGCGGCATGCACGTCGAGCTCGACCGCGTCCCGCTGCGCGACTCGACCCTCGCGCCCGAAGAGATCCTGATGAGCGAGTCGCAGGAGCGGATGATGGCGGTCGTCGAGCCCGGCGACGTCGAGGCCTTCCTGGCGATCTGCGCGAAGTGGGACGTCGAGGCGGTCGTCATCGGCGAGGTGACCGACACGGGCCGGCTGCACATCGACTGGCACGGCGAGCGCGTCGTCGACGTACCCCCGCGGTCGGTGGCGCACGACGGTCCGACCTACCAGCGTCCGTTTGCCCGCCCGGACTGGCAGGACGACCTGCAGGCCGACGCCGCGGAGTCGCTCGCGCGTCCGACGTCCGGCGCCGACCTCCGCGAGACGGTGCTCCGGCTGGCCGCGAGCCCGAACCTGTGCGACAAGTCCTGGATCACCGATCAGTACGACCGCTACGTCCGCGGCAACACCGTGCTCGCGCAGCCCAGCGACAGCGGGATGATCCGCGTCGACGAGGAGACCAACCTCGGCGTGGCCGTGTCGACCGACTGCAACGGTCGCTTCGCCAAGCTGGACCCGTACGCCGGCGCCCAGCTCGCTCTCGCCGAGTCCTATCGCAACGTCGCGACCGGCGGTGCGACGCCGCTCGCGATCTCGGACTGCCTGAACTTCGGCTCGCCCGAGGACCCGGGCGTGATGTGGCAGTTCGCCGAGGCCTGCCGCGGGCTCAAGGACGCCTGCCTCGAGCTCGGCATCCCGGTCACCGGCGGCAACGTGAGCCTCTACAACCAGACCGGCGAGACGGCGATCCTGCCGACCCCGGTGGTCGCGGTGCTCGGTGTCATCGAGGACGTCACGAAGCGAACGCCGTCGGCCTGGTCTCACCCGGGGGAGCGGGTCTTCCTGCTCGGCGAGACCCGCGAGGAGCTCTCCGGCTCCGAGTGGGCGCACGTCGTGCACGGCCACCTCGGCGGGCTGCCGCCGCACGTCGACCTCGAGGCCGAGCACACCCTCGCGGTGCTGCTGCGCGACGCCGCGCCGTACCTCGCCTCCGCCCACGACCTCTCCGACGGTGGCCTCGCCCAGGCGCTGGTCGAGGCGAGCCTGCGGCACGGCCAGGGCGTGGCGGTGACCCTCGCCGGCGACCCGTTCGTGGCGCTCTTCAGCGAGTCCACCGCCCGCGTGGTCGTGACGGTCCCGGATCGGCACGCCGAGGAGCTGGTCGACCTCGCCGCCGCTGCGGGCGTCGAGATCACCGCGCTCGGTGTGACCGGCGGCGACGCCCTCGTCGTCGACGGCCAGTTCGAGATCCCCCTCGACGAGCTCCGCTCCGCCTGGAGTGCGACCTTGCCGGCTGCGCTGGGCTGAGCGCTGTCGGAATCCCCGGTCGACCGGGGATTCCTGACGTTGTCGGCCGTTGCAACACCTGACAACGTCAGGAATCACCTGACCGGCGTGACCGGTGGTGCGGATGGGACCGATCCGGACGGGCCGCCGCGCCGAACCCCACCCATGCGGCGTCGTACCCTCCTCCTGCTGCCCGCGGCCGTGGCGATCGCCGCCGCGACGTCCTGCGGACGAGACGAGGAGGGGCCGATGAGCGATCGCCGCCACGCGTACGGCGCCCATCGCGACCAGTACGCCGAGCTCACCCGGCCCGAGGGCGATCCCCGCGGTGTCGTCGTACTGGTCCACGGCGGCTTCTGGAAGCCGGAGTACGGCATCGAGTACGCCCAGCCCCTCGTGCCGAGCCTGGTCGCGGCGGGCTGGGCGACGTGGGCGATCGAGTACCGCCGCGGCACCGGGGCGGCCGACACGCTCGCCGACGTGCGCGCCGCGATCGACGCGCTGCCGGTCGCCGCTGACACCGTGGTCGGCCTCGGACACTCCGCCGGCGGCCACCTCGCCACCTGGGCCGCCGCCGGTGGCGGCCTCACCCACGTCATCTCCCAGGCCGGGGTGCTCGACCTGCGGACGGCCCACGCCGACCGGCTCGGCGCGGGTGCGGTCGAGGCGTTCCTCGGCCACGCCCCCGGGCCCGCTGACGACGGGATCGACCCGATCCGGATGCTGCCGCTCGCCGTACCCGTCTGGTGCGTGCACGGCACCGGCGACGACATCGTCCCCCTCGCCCAGTCGCGCGACTACGTCCGTGCGGCCCGGGCCGCCGGGGCCACGGCCGAGCTGGTCGAGGTCGACGGCGACCACTTCGCCGTGGTCGATCCGGACTCCGATGCGTGGGCGCGGACGCTGGAGATCCTCAGCGAGCTCGGCGGGACCTAGAGCCTCTCCGCCAGCCGCTGGGCGGCGACCCTCGCGAGCTCCGGGTCGGTCGCGGCGGCCCGATCGGGTGCCTGCCCGAGGGTGAGCGCCGCCGGTTGGGTCAGCCAGGCCCAGGCGCGCCAGGGGTCCATCCCGGCGGCGAGCAGCGGTTCGAGGACCGGTGCGAGGTCGGGCCGCAGCTTACCGTCGGGCTGCAGCTGGAACGCCGGGACGACCTTGCGCTCGTCGAGGGGTACGACGAGCAGCCGGTTGGTCGAGGCCGCCTTGTGCACGGCGAACCGGGTCGCATCGGTCGACGTCCCGCGCAGCTCGCCGAGGCTCTCGTAGGTGTGCCAGGCAGTGGCGAGCAGCTGGGTGCGCAGCCGGGCCTGACGGGCGATGACGACGAGACCGACCGGCACGGCGTGCTCGGGCTCGGAGCCGCCGCTGTGCAGCAGGGCGTCGAGCTCGGGCACCCGCTCGGGCTCGCTCCACACGGCCCGCCCGTCGGCGTCACGGGTGAACGTGGGCAGGCCGGCCTCACTCAGCGCGTCGGCGAGACCGAGGCCCTCGAGCCAGCCGGCGAGCCGCTCGCCATGGTCTGCTCCGTCGTCCGCTCCGTGGTCCGTTGGCACCGGACCAGCCTGCCGCACGGGGTCAGCGCACATGCATCCGCTCCCCCTGCGGGCCGTAGAGCGCGAGCACCTCCGTCGGGTGGGGGCCGGGGTTGCCGACCCAGTGCGGGCTGCGGGTGTCGAACTCGACCACCTCGCCCGGGCCGAGCTCGAGCTCGCGGTCGCCGAGCACCAGGCGCAGCTGGCCGGACAGCACGTACATCCACTCGTAGCCGTCGTGGGACGCCAGCGAGCACGCCCGGGCCGGCTCGGGCGGGAGGATGATCTTGTAGGCCTGCAGCCCGCCCGGTCGCCGAGTCAGCGGGAGGTAGGTGCGTCCGTGCCGACGGATCGGCCGGACCTGCACCCGTGGGTCGCCGGTGGCGGGGGCATCGACGAGCTCGTCGAGCGAGACCCGGTGGGCGCGGGCGAGCGGAAGCAGCTGCTCGAGCGTCGGGCGCCGCTTCCCGGACTCCAGCCGTGACAGCGTGCTCACCGAGATGCCGGTCTCTTCCGAGAGGTCGCGCAACGTGGCGTCCCGCTGTCGGCGCAGTGCCCGGAGCCGGGGCCCGACCTCGATCACGTCGTCCATCCCGATAGTTTGCCAGGTTGGCAACGGATGTTCTCGATCGGCCTCGGTGTCCCGCAGACTCCGAGCATGAGCCATGAGCACGAGATCACGCCGGAGATGTTCGAGCAGCCGTCCTGGGACGAGCGGTACGGCGGAGCGGACCGGGTCTGGAGCGGCCGGCCGAACGCCGTCCTGGCCGCCGACGCGGCCGACCTGCCGCCGGGTCGGGCGCTCGACCTCGGCTGCGGCGAGGGGGGCGACGCCATCTGGCTCGCCGAGCGCGGCTGGCAGGTCACCGCCGTCGACTTCTCCGAGACGGGGCTCGCCCGGGCTGCCGCCCACGCCGCCGAGCGTGGCGTCGCCGACCGGGTCGAGTGGCGGCAGGCGGACCTGCGGCACTGGACGCCGGACGGCGAGCAGTGGGACCTGGTGACGTCGCACTTCCTGCACCTGCTCGGCGACGCCATGGTGAGCGCGACCCGGCAGATGGCGGCGGCGGTCGCGCCCGGCGGGACCCTGCTCGTCGTGGGTCACCACGTCGACGACGAGCACACCGGCCTGCGCTGGTCGATGCCCGGCGTGCTGCTCACCGCCGAGCAGCTGGCCGTCGCTCTCGATCCGGCGGTATTCGAGATCCACGTCGAGGCCCGCAAGCGCCAGGAGACCCGTCATGAGGGAGCGCCGATGACGGTGACCGACGCCGTCCTTGCTGCCCGCCGCCGCATGTAACGCGGGGTTATGGCTTCTAGGGACCCGAAATTTCGGGACACCAGAAGCAATAACCCCGCGTTACAGCCGGGGCGCAGCCAGCAGGGGCTGACCCGGAGCGGACCCA
>JBAWHI010000358.1:0-13941 GCA_049593675.1 Nocardioides sp. | reverse complement strand
TGGTGTGTCCCTACTCTCTTGGGATCTCGTGTGTGTTCTGTGCTGGCTTGCTGGGTCGGCGTCAGCCGGCCAGCTTTCGTCGGGCGTCGTCGAGGCGGGCGGCAACCGTCCCGTCGATGACGTCGTCATCGATCTCGACGCGCATCCCGCCGAGCAGTTCCGGGTCGACCTCGATATTGAGGTGCACCGGGCGCTGGTACTGGGCGCTCAGCGCGTCCGCGAGCCGGGTGCGCTCGACGTCGGTGAGAGCGCGGGCGGTGCGGACCAGGGCGACGTTCTCCCCCTGGGTCGCGGCCGCGACCTTCTGGTACTGCGTGATGGCGGCGTGGAAGGAGCGGAACGAGCCGGCCAGGGCCTGCTCAACCAGCGCCACCGCGGCGGGCAGGGCCCGACCGTCGAGCAGACCGCGCAGCAGCGCTCGCTTGTCCGTGGTGGTCCTCACCGGATCGGAGAGCGCGATGCGAAGCTCGGCGTCATCCTCGACGACCTGACCCACGACGAACAGCTCGTCGGAGAGTCGCTCGGACTCCCGACGGCCGGCCGAGCGGACGGTCGCGATGACCCCGAGGTGCTCCATGGCATCGGCGAGGTCGCGCGAGGCGACCCAGCGCAGCCCGACCGCCGCGGCCAGGACGTCGAGCGCCGGAGCGCCGACCTTGCTCTGGAGCAGGCTCCGCACCAGCGCGGCCTTGGCCTCGGCCGGCGTCGAGACGTCGGTGACGGCTCGGCGGAGTGCTGGCTCGCTGCGGATCAGGTCGGCCAGGCGGAACAGGTCCTGGCCGAGCGTCGCGAACTCCTCCAGGGTGCGGCTGTCGGTGTCGACGATCTCGCCGACGACCTGCAGCGCCTCCGCGGAGGACCCGCGCAGCGAGCTCAGCTGCTGAACCATCAGCTCGCCCCGTTGCCCGCGGCGTCGGACGCCTCGATCGTCTCGAGGTCGACCAGGAACCGCTCGACGACCCGTGCCGAGCGGTCGTCGTCCTCGAGGCTCTCACCGACGATGCGGCCCGCGAGACCGGTGGCCAGCGCGCCGACCTCGGCACGCAGGGCGGTGACAGCGTGCTGCCGCTCCGCCTCGATCTGCGCCTTGCCGGTCTCGGTGATCCGCGCAGCGTCGGCCTGAGCCTGCTCACGCATCTCGGCGATGATCTGCGCCCCCTGCTCGCGCGCCTCCTCGCGGATGCGCGCTGCCTCGTGCCGGGCGTCGGCGAGCTGCTGCTCGAGCTCGGCGAGCTTGGCGTCGGCCTCGGCCTGCTTGGTCTCAGCGGCAGCCAGACCGCCCTCGATCGCCTTGGTGCGCTCGTCGAAGGTGGTCTCGAAGTTCGGCACGATGAACTTCTTCACCGCGAAGAACAAGATGCCGAAGACCACCAGCGAGAGAGCGATCTCCACGAGGTGAGGCAGGAGCGGGTTGAGCTCGGTCGCCATCACCACCGGGGCGGCGAAAAGTGCTTGCATGGCAGGTCCTTCCGGGTCCTACGAGCGCGTGCGGTCGGACCGGTCAGAGGACGAACGCGAGCGCGATACCGATGATCGCCAGCGCCTCAGCGAGCGCGAAGCCGAGGATCGCGATCGACTGGAGGCGGCTCTGCGCCTCCGGCTGACGAGCGACACCGCTGATGTAGGCGGCGAAGATCAGACCGATGCCGACGCCCGGGCCGATTGCAGCCAGGCCGTACCCGATCATGTTGAGGTTGCCGTCCACGGCGATTTCCTTTCGGTTGTTTCTACTTCAGATGGTGTTACGAGGTGGGGCGATGGTGGGTCAGTGCTCGTCCGCGAGAGCGCCCTGGATGTACATGGCGTTCAGGAGGACGAAGACGTAGGCCTGGAGGAACTGGATCAGGACCTCCAGCAGCGCGACGGCGATGAAGAGCACCCAGGCGAGCAGGCCGACGCCGATGTAGGCGCCGCCCATCTCCACGATGAGGTACTCGCCGCCCAACGCGAACAGGATGAGCAGCAGGTGGCCGGCGAACATGTTGGCGAACAGTCGCAGCGCCAGGGTGACCGGGCGGACCAGGATGTTCGACATGAACTCGAGCGGCACCAGCAGCAGGAGGATCGGGCCCTTGATGCCGCCGGGCACGCACTGGAGCTTGAGGTAGCCGCCGAAGCCGTGCTTGCGGATGCCGACGTAGTTGTAGATGACCCAGCTCATGATGGCGAGTCCGTAGACCATGCCGGAGCGGGAGAAGGTCGGGAACTGCAGGAACGGGATCGTCGCGAACAGGTTGTTGATCAGGATGAAGAAGAAGAGCGTGAAGAGGTACGGCACGAACCGCGCGAAGTCGTGGCTGCCGAGGATCTCGCGACCGAGCGAGTTGCGCACGAAGCCGTAGGCGCCCTCGCCGGCGAACTGCAGCTTGCCCGGAACCATCGCGCGCTTGCGCGAGGCTGCGTAGAACAGCGCGAAGATCAACACCGAGGCGAGCACGATCTGCAGCATCGGCTTGGTGACGCCGAGGATGAACGTCTGGCCGAACATCTCGAAGGTGGCGTCGCCACCACCGATCGCGGGCAGGTCGAAGTCACCGGGACCGGGCGGCGTGAAGCCGTGGCCTTCATCCTCGGCGGTGCGCACCACGAGGGCTGCGTAGGTCACCGGTTCTCCTCTACTTCGGGTCGTGCGGCGGGGCGGGGGGCTCGGCGCTGTTGAATCTCTTGAACGTGAGGTAGATCCCGAGTCCAGCGCCGATCAGGATGCCGACGGCGACCAGGAAGCTCGTCCCGAGCCACTGGTCCAACAGCCACCCCAGGAAGCCGTAGATCGCGACCCCGGACACGACGTATCCGAACGCGTGCCACGGATCGCCCTTCGGGCGGTCGTCCTGGGGGGCAGCCGACGGATCCTGCTGACTCATGGCGTCCCGGACAATAGCAGTCGACGGTGGTCATCGCTCACCCGCCTCCGGGGTGCCGGTGCCAGAGGACACCAGGCCCGCCTCCGGCAGGTCGTAGACGGGAATCCGCGTGGTCGTCGCCACGACGACCTGCACCGTCAGCCACACGATCGTGCCGGCGATGACGGTGCCGGCGAGCCAGGCGGGATCGACGCTCGCGTCGAGGGCCTCGGACCGGGACAGGGCGACGAAGACCAGGGCCATCGCCACCACCTGGAGCGTGTAGGTCAGCAGGGCCACGATCAGGGCCGCCGCCGGCATCACCGAGGCGACGAGGTTGACCGTGAACGACCCGAAGGCGAACACGCCCACGACGATGGCCGTCCCGATCGCGGCGCCCCAGGCGGCTGCCGAGCCCGACGTGAGCGCGGCGACGAGCGTCGCAGCGAGGCCGAGCACGACCGTGGCCAACGCGGCGCGCACCAGCGCGCGGGTCCCAGGGACCCGGGGCCTGGCGGCGGTCTCGGTCGTCATGGCGGCGGCCGTTTCTACTGGCGTTCAGAGCGGTGATCCAGCGCGGCGATCCCTGCTCCCCGAGGGGTTGGGGGGCCGCTTGTGAAAACTAGCACAAAGTCCCGGGCGCTCGAAAACGGAACGATCCAAGGCGCTCGGTCAGGGCGCGGGCGGCAGCGTCCCCGGCTCCGCCTCGACCGGCGGCGCCCCCGGGCGGTGCACCCTGGGGAGGAGGAAGGTCAACGCCAGCGTCACCGCGACCATCACCCCGACGGAGGACCACATCCAGGCCTCGTCGCTGTAGAGGCTGATCAGCACGGTCCCGAAGGCGACCAGGGCCGCCCACAGCCACATGATCAGCACCGCGCGGCGGTGGGAGTGGCCGATCTCGAGCAGCCGATGGTGCAGGTGCTGCTTGTCCGGGGCGAACGGCGAGCGTCCGGCGCGCGTACGACGCACGACGGCGAGCACCAGGTCGAGGATCGGGACGATCAGCACCGAGATCGGCAGGAGCAGCGGGAGCAGCGTGGGCAGCAGGCTGGCCCGGGAGCCGGCAGCACCCTCGCTGATCTGCTCGGCGGAGAACTGACCGGTCAAGGTGACGGCGCTGGCGGAGAGGACCAGTCCGATCAACATCGAGCCGCTGTCGCCCATGAAGAGCCGCGCCTGGTGGAAGTTGTGCGGGAGGAAGCCGGCGCAGGCGCCGGCGAGGGAGGCGCTCAGCAGCGCGCCCGTGGTCGCCAGGGAGACGTCGTTGAGGCTGGACAGCTGGTAGCAGAAGACGAAGAAGGCCGCCGCGCCGATGCCGACCACCCCGGCCGCGAGCCCGTCGAGGCCGTCCACGAAGTTGACGGCGTTGACGGTCGCGACCACGACGAAGCCGGTCAGCAGTGCCCCCTGGGCCGGGTCGAGCACCCACTGCTCGCCCCCGGACTGCGGGAAGAAGTAGTACTGGATGCCGAAGGCGATGAGGAAGCCGGCCGAGAGCACCTGGCCACCGAGCTTGGTGAGCGCGTCGAGCTCGAAGAGGTCGTCGAGGACGCCGACCGCACAGATCAGCGCCCCGGCGATCAGCACGATGCCGGCGTCGCGGAAGACGAAGGGCGCACTCTCGGAGAGGAACGGGAGCTGGCGCGCGACGAGGTACGCCGTCGCCAGACCGCCGAGCATGGCCAGGCCGCCGAGGTACGGGATCGGGACGGCGTGCACGTCGCGGTCGCGCACCTTGGCGACCGCCCCGGTGCGCAGGGCGATCTCCCGCGCGATGACGGTGAGCAGGTAGGTCGCCGCCGCGGCGACGAGGAAGACGAGGAGGTACTCGCGCACCGCGCCCCTCAGTCCTCGTCGGTCAGCGTCGCGCCGAGGGGCTCGAGCACGGCGTTGAGCCGTGCCAGCGAGAGCGCGCCGCGGCGCAGGATGCGCCCCTGGCTATCGGTGCAGTCGACGATCGTCGACGCCTCCCCGCTCGACTGCTGGTGCTGGGTGACGGGTCCGGCGTCGACGACGACCGCGACGTCCTGGCCGAGCATCTGCTCGGCCTGGTCCGCATCGGTGGCCGCCGGCATGCCGGTCTTGTTGGCCGAGCTGACGGCCAGCGGTCCGGTGCGCTCCAGGATCTCGCGGGCGATCTCGTGGTCGGGCATCCGCACGGCGACGGTCCCCCGCGTGTCGCCGAGGTCCCACTGCAGCGAGGTCTGCTGGTGGCACACGAGCGTCAACGGGCCCGGCCAGAAGGCCTCGACGAGGGCGCGGGCGTAGCCGGGCACCCGGATCGCGAGCGCGTCCAGCGTCGTCGCGGCGCTGATCAGCACCGGCGGCGGCATCTCGCGACCGCGCCCCTTGGCGTCGAGCAGCCCGCGGACGGCGGCGGGGTCGAAGGCGTCGGCGCCGATCCCGTAGACGGTGTCGGTCGGCAGCACCACCAGCTCGCCGCGCTGGACCGCGAGGGTGGCCGCCTCGATGGCCGCCTCGCGCTCCTCGTCGGTGCCGGTCGGATAGCGCTCACTCATCTGGGGCACCTCGCCGCGTCGACCTCACGAGGGTCATCGTGCCAGTCTCGCGGTCGTGAAGCGTGGCCGACCTGCCAGGTCGCGGTGGTCGCGCACGTCGCGCCAGCGGCCCGTCGCGGTGAACACCGCAGGCGCGGACTCGCCCTGGACATCGGCGTGCTCGAACCCCACCACTCCCCCGGGGCGCAGCAGGGCCGCCGCCCGGACGGCCAGCACCCGGATTGCGTCCAACCCGTCGCCCCCCGAGAACAGCGCCAGGTGGGGATCGTGGTCGCGCGCCTCGGCCGCGACCGACTCCCACGCCTCGAGCGGGACGTACGGCGGGTTGCAGGTGATCACGTCCACGCTGCCCAGGAGGTCGTCGAACGCGGTGGCCAGGTCGCCCTGGCGCAGGTCGACACCGGTGCCGGCCAGGTTGCGCTGCGCCCACGTGTAGGCCGACTCGTCCAGCTCGACCGCGTGCACGACCGCACGCGGGGCCTCGTCGATGATCGCCTTCGCGACGGCGCCCGACCCGGTGCAGAGGTCGACCACGACCGGGTCGTGCCCGAGCTCCGCCTCGCACTGGTCGATGGCCCACCCGGCCAGCAGCTCGGTCTCCGGTCGGGGGACGAACACCCCCGGCCCGACCGCGAGCTCGACGTGTCGGAACCAGGCCACACCCGTCAGGTGCTGCAACGGCTCCCGCTCGGCGCGGCGCGCCACGAGGGCGGCGTACATCTCGACGGCCGAGGGCGCCACCTCGTCGACGAGCGCGAGCGCGCCGCGGGTGGTGCCGAGGACGTGCGCGAGCAGCTCCGCGGCATCGTGCTCGGGGCTGCTCACACCGGCCTCGCGCAGCCGCGCGACCGCCTCGGCGAGCAGCGGGCGGCGGGCGGTCACTGCTCGAGCGCCTCGAGCCGGGCGGCGAGGTCGGCCCCCACGCAGGAGTCGAGGACCGGCTGCAGGTCGCCGTCGAGGACCTGATCGAGGTTGTAGGACTTGTAGCCGGTGCGGTGGTCGGAGATCCGGTTCTCCGGGAAGTTGTAGGTGCGGACCCGTTCGGAGCGGTCCACGGTGCGCACCTGGCTGCGCCGAGCCTCCCCGGCCTCGGCGTCGGCTGCGTCCTGCGCGGCCTGGAGCAGCCGGGCGCGCAGGATGCGCATCGCCTGCTCCTTGTTCTGCAGCTGGCTCTTCTCGTTCTGGCAGCTGGCCACGATCCCCGTCGGCACGTGGGTGATCCGGACTGCGGAGTCGGTCGTGTTGACGCTCTGCCCACCGGGCCCGCTGCTGCGGTAGACGTCGATGCGCAGGTCGTTGTCGTCGACCGTGACGTCGATCTGCTCGGCCTCGGGGGACACCAGCACCCCGGCCGCGCTGGTGTGCACGCGTCCCTGCGACTCGGTGACCGGGACCCGCTGGACACGGTGCACGCCGCCCTCGAACTTCAACAGGGCGTAGGGCGCCTCCCCCGGCTCGGGCGTGCCCTTGGCCTTCACCGCCACCGTGACCGACTTGTAGCCACCGAGGTCGGACTCGGCCGCGTCGAGCACCTCGACCCGCCACCCCCGCGCCTCGGCGTAGCGGGTGTACATCCGCAGCAGGTCGCCGGCGAAGAGCGCCGACTCCTCGCCGCCCTCCCCCGACTTCACCTCGAGGATGACGTCCTTGTCGTCGGCCTCGTCGCGCGGGACCAACAGCTGACGCAGCCGCTCCGCGGTCTCCTGCCTGCGGACGGTGAGCGCCTCGGCCTCGTCGGCGAACGCCGAGTCCTCCGAGGCGAGCTCACGGGCGGCGCCGATGTCGTCACCGAGCACCTGCCACTCGCGCCAGGTCCCGATGATGGCCGACAGAGCGGCGTAGCGCTGGTTGAGCTGCTTGGCCAGCCGGGCGTCGGCGTGGGTCTCGGGCGCCCCGAGCCGCTCCTCGAGCTCGGCGTGCTCGGTGAGCATCCCCTCGACTGCCTCGAACATCGGGTCCTCCTCGTGGCGCGGATGGCACTGCTGCAAATGAGAAGCGCCGGTCCCCGCCCATGGGCAGGAACCGGCGCTCGGAGGTCGCTACTTCTTGGCGTCAGCGGCCTTCTTGGCGTAGCGGGCCTCGAAGCGGGCGACGCGGCCACCGGTGTCGAGGATCTTCTGCTTGCCGGTGTAGAACGGGTGGCACTGCGAGCAGACATCGGCGTGCATGGTGCCGGAGGTCGCGGTGCTGCGAGTCGTGAACGACGCGCCACAGGTGCAGGTGACCTGGGTGTCGGTGTACTCGGGGTGGATGTCCTTCTTCATGGTGTCCTCTCATCGGCCGCCGGGTCGCATCGCCCCCGGTGGGCGGAGCGTGAACCGGAGCCAGCACAGGATTGTGTCACGGCTTGGAACGCCCCGGTAATCCGCGTTGTTCCCGAGCGAAGACCGTCATCAGCGGTTCCCGCTGATGACGGTCGAGAGAGCCGCGCGAGCGAGGAACGAGGTCGCGACCGGAACAGCCGGCGGGGACACCGCGGTTCCCGCTGACGACGGTCGAGCGAGCCGCGCGAGCGGGGCCGGCTCAGCGCCGGCGCGGGAAGCTCGAGACGATCCGCGGCACCGAGGGGTCGGTCAGGAACGTCGCCTCGACGCCCTCGGCCGCAGCCTCCGCAGCGGCGGCCTCCTCAGCAGCGACCAGCTCGTGCGGGAGCGGCGCGGGCAGCGCGTCGGGGTGGACGACCAGGCTGATCCGGACGGTGGTCCCCTCGCCCTCGACGGACTCGATCACGACGTCGCCGTCGTGGTTGTCGATGATGGTCTGGGTGATCCGCAGACCGAGGCCGGTGCCGGCGATCTCGTTGAAGACCGCGTTCGAGGCACGGAAGAAGCGGGTGCCGAGGCGGTCGATCTCGGCCTCCGGGATCCCGATGCCGTGATCGACGATCCGCACGTCGACCGTGCCCTCCGACCGTGTCAGCCCGACCTCCACCCGGCCGTCGTCGTGACTGAACTTGACCGCGTTGGTGAGCACGTTGAGGAACGCCCGATGCAGCATCGCCCGGTCGGCGATGACGGGCACGACGTCGTCCGGGGTGTCCACATCCAGGTGGATACCTCGGCGAGCCGCCGTGATCCGGACGTCGGTGACCGCCTCCCGCAGCAGCAGGGCGAGGTCGGTCGGCACCAGGTCGCTGCTGCGGCCCTCCGCGCGCGAGAGCGCGAGCAGGTCGTCGATGAGCTGCTTGAGTCGCGTCACGTTGCGTCGTGTCGCCTCGAGCATCCGCTCGTGACGGGGCTCGAGCCGGTCCTCGAACTCCTCGGCGACCAGCTCGAGGTAGCCGGAGATCGTGGTGAGCGGCGTGCGCAGCTCGTGGGAGACGTTCGAGACGAAGTCGTCCTTGGCCGTGTCGAGGGTGCGCAGCTCGCTCTGGATCCGGCCCTCGACGGCACGTGCCCGTCCCTGGGCATCGGCGAAGTCGTTGAGCGCGGACGCGACCGCCCGCACCTCCCTCGGCCCGGACTGCTCGGCACGCACCTCGTGGTCGTGCTTGGCCATCTGCTGGACGACCTGCTCCAGCGACAGCAGGGGCGCGGTCAGCTCGGTCGTCAGCCGACGTCGAGACCTCGAGACGACCAACCAGGCGATCACCGCCAGGACGACGACCGCGAGGATGGTGCCCTTGAGCCGGAACGACGCGTCGGTGCTCGCCTGCCGGACCCGATCGTCGAAGGCCTCGGTCGTGGCCTGGTGCGCGCTCCTGATCGCGTCGAAGAGCTGGCTGCCCTCCCGGGACTGCTGCGGGGTCGCCGGTGTGCCACCGTCGGCGCTGATCCGCGGTTGTGCATACTGCTCGATCCAGTCCTGCGCGGCGCGCTCCTGCCGGACGACGAGCAGCTCGAGCTCGTCGTCGCCCTGCGCGAACTGCCGGATCTCCTGCTGGTCGGCCGGCAGCCGGGTGAGCGCCTGTCGATAGTCGTCGAGCGCGGACCTCTGACCGCTTCCGGACCAGGCCTCGACAGCGGCCGACATGTCGGTGAGGTCCTGATAGACGTTCTGGTTCGCCGCCGCTGCCGGCTGGAGCTCATGGGTCAGGTAGTCGACGGCGGTGGTCGACAAGACCACGCCGATCACGGCGATCGCAGCCATCGCAGCCGCCATCGCTCCGAGACGGACGATGACGGGCGAGACCAGCCGCGCAACCGGACGCCCACCACTCATGACGCACCTACCCCCCTGATCACAGGCTAGCGGCGGATCGACCCCGGAATCTCGGGAATGCGACAGGTCCGCGATCGGGCGATCGCACCGGCCGGCGGTCAGCCCGAACGGCTCAGCAGCGCCTGCACGCGCGAGGCGAGCTCGCGCGGGCTGAACGGCTTGGTGATGTAGTCGTCGGCACCCGAGTCGAAGCCGGTCTCGACGTCAGACTCCTGAGCGCGCGCGGTCAGGAGGATGACCGGGAGGTCGGCCAACGCGGGGTCCGCTCGGATCACCCGGATGGCGTCGAGGCCGGACACTCCGGGCATCATCACGTCGAGCACGGCGAGATCGGGCCGTTCGGCCTGACAGGCATCGATCGCCGCGGCCCCGTCGGACACGGCCACGACGTCGTGGCCGAGCGTCGACAGCTTGAACTCCACGAGTTCGCGGATATCGACGTCGTCGTCCGCGACCAGGATCCGAGCCACTCAGGTCCCCCTAGATTCGGTGTGCAACGCAGCCTAGCCCCGATCGGCGGTCCGCGAGGAGGGATGGGGTCGCTGTTCACCCAGCGACCCCATCTCGACGTACCGCCCGGCGGGTCAGTCCTCGCGGACGCCGCTCGGCGTCGGGGTGGACTTCTGCACCTGCATGAGGAACTCGATGTTGGTCGCCGACTTCCTCAGCCGCTCCAGCAGCAGCTCGAGCGCCTGCTGGCCCTCGAGGCTGGAGAGCACCCGGCGCAGCTTCCAGACGATCGCGAGCTCCTCCTGGTTCATCAGGAGCTCTTCGCGGCGGGTGCCGGACTGGACGGCGTCGATCGCCGGGAACATCCGCTTGTCCGCGAAGTCGCGGCGCAGCCGGATCTCCATGTTGCCGGTGCCCTTGAACTCCTCGAAGATCACCTCGTCCATCTTCGAGCCGCTCTCGATGAGGGCCGTGGCGAGGATGGTCAGCGAACCGCCGTTCTCGATGTTGCGGGCGGCGCCGAAGAACTTCTTCGGCGGGTACAGGGCCGCGGAGTCGACCCCACCGGAGAGGATCCGACCGCTCGCCGGCATCGCGAGGTTGTACGCGCGGCCCAGGCGGGTGATGCCATCGAGCAGCACGACCACGTCATGGCCGAGCTCGACCAGGCGCTTGGCGCGCTCGATCGCGAGCTCCGCGACCATGGTGTGGTCGCCTGCGGGCCGGTCGAAGGTCGAGGAGATGACCTCGCCCTTGACCGAACGCTCGAAGTCGGTGACCTCCTCGGGGCGCTCGTCCACGAGGACCACCATCAGGTGACACTCGGGATTGTTCGCCGCGATGGAGTTGGCGATGGACTGCAGGACCATCGTCTTGCCGGCCTTCGCCGGCGAGACGATCAGGCCGCGCTGGCCCTTGCCGATCGGCGCGGCGATGTCGATGACGCGGCCGATCAGGTTGTCCGGGTTCGTCTCCAGGCGCAACCGCTCGGAGGGGTAGAGCGGCGTCAGCTCCGAGAACTCCACCCGGTTCCGCGACGACTCGGGGTCGGTGCCGTTGACCGTGTCGATGCGAACCATCGGGTTGAACTTCTCCTTGCGCTCGCCCTCCCGGGGCTGGCGCACCTGACCGACGATCGCGTCTCCGCGGCGCAGGCCGTACTTGCGCACCATCGACAACGAGACGTAGACGTCCTCGGTGCCGGGCAGGTAGCCGCTGGTGCGGACGAAGGCGTAGTTGTCCAGCACGTCGAGGATGCCGGCGGCCGGCACCAGGACGTCGTCGTCGAGGATCGTGGTGTCCGGCTCGTTGCGCTGCCCGCCGGTGCGTCCGCCTGTGCGCTCGCCCGACCGGTCACGACCTCGGCGGCGACGGTTGCGGCGGCTGCCCTCGCCGTCCTGGCCATCGTCGGAGTGGTCCTGGCCCTGGTCCTGGCGGTCCTGACGACCCTGGTCCTGCCGGTCCTGACGACCCTGGTCCTGCCGGTCCTGGCGGCCCTGGTCCTGGCGGTCCTGCTTGGACTGCCCCTGCTTGCCCTGGTCCTGCTTGCCCTGGTCCTGCTTGGGCTGACCCTGCCTGGACTGGTCCTGCTTCGGCTGGTCCTGCTTCGGTCGGCGGTCCCGCTTCTGCTCCTGGCCGCGGTCCTGGTCTTGGGGCCGGTCCCGGCGCTGATCCTGGTCCCGGCCCTGGTCCCGGCGCTGGCCCTGGTCCCGGTCAGACCCGGGCCCCTGGTCGGCGCCGGCGTCGGTCCGCTCCTCGGGACGGCCCTGCTTCTCGGCCTGCTTCTCAGCCTGCTTCTCGGCCTGCTTCTCGGGCCGCTTCTCCGCGGGCTTCTCGGCAGGCTTCTCGGGCTGGCGCGCCTGCTCCTCGGCGGGCTTCTCGGTCGGCGCGGAGCCGCCGGACTGGCGGGCCTTGATCGCCTCGACCAGCTGGGCCTTCTTCATCGATCCCGCGCCCGCGATCCCCATGCCGGTGGCCATCGACTTGAGGTCGGCGAGGAGCATCGAGCTGAGCCCGCCGCCGCGCTTCTTCACCGGCTTGTCGCCGGAGGCGGGGGTGGATTCGGTGGTTTCCGTCACGTGAGGTCCTTCCCACGTATCAGTGCCGTCCGGCCTCGGCTCGGCGGCTCCTTGGTCAGGTCTCCTCGCTCACCGGGGCCGGCATCAGAGGGCAGCCACGGGCGCGCGACGAACATCGCGCCGAACAAGGAGGAGTGCGCACCGACGACCTCGGGCGCGCCCTCAAGATACACCGGCGTGCCCGCGCCCGGCGCACCGGCCACGCCGGTGCAGCCCTCTGCACCGCCGGTGCGCCGGAGACCGAGGACCTCAGCCGAGGACGGCGCCGGAGCGGTCGACGGTGAGGTGGTGCGAGGCCCAGCCGTCCGGGCATCGTGCGAGGAGCCCGGCCGTCGAGGAGGCGTCGGTGAAGGCGAGCACCGTGGGCCCGGCGCCAGAGACGATGGCCGGCACCTCGTCGGCGCGCAGAGCGTCGACGAGCTCCAGCGACGCGGGCATCGCAGGTCGCCGGTACTCCTGGTGCAGGTAGTCGCGGGTGCCGCGCAGCAGATGCTCGGGCTGGCCCGCGAGCGCTGCTACGAGCAGCGCCGTGCGGCCGGCGCCGGCAGCGGCGTCGACGTGCGAGATCTCGCCGGGGAGCAGTCCGCGGGCCACCTCGGTCGAGACCGGGTCGGGCGGGACCAGCACGACCACCTCGATCCGGGGGTCCACGGCGGACGCGACGGCATAGAAGTCGTCGTCCGTGAGCCCGTCGCGTCCGGAGATCACGAAGCCGCCGTAGAACGCCGGTGCCACATTGTCGGGGTGCCCCTCGATCCGGGCCGCCAGCCGGAACAGGGTGTCGTCGTCGACGAGCAGCGAGCCACCGGCGACCAGACCGCGGGCGAGGACGACGCCCGCGACGATCGCCGCCGACGACGAGCCCAGTCCGCGCGCGTGCGGGATGACGTTGGTGCAGGTCAACCGCAGACCGGGCGGCTGGACACCGGCCAGGTCGAAGGCCGCGCGCATCGCACGCACCACGAGGTGCGACTCGTCCAGGGGTACGACGCCCGCGCCGACGCCACGCACGACGACCTCGAGTCCGGCGCCGACGACCTCGGCCTCGAGGGAGTCGCGCAGCGACAGGGCCAGGCCCAGCGAGTCGAAGCCGGGACCGAGGTTGGCCGAGGTCGCCGGCACCGAGACCCGGACCGGGCCGTCGACGAAGAGCGTCATCCGCGGATCCGAACCGAGCTCATGCCAGGCCGGCGGCGGAGGCGGCCGCCGCCACGTCGGCGTCGACGACCGTGTCGACGATGGTCCCGCCGCTCTCGGCGAAGCCCTCGAGCGCCGTCACGGTGTCCTTGAGACCGTGCCCGGTCACCGTGATCGCCACCGTGCTGCCGCGGTAGTCCTCTCCGGCAGCGAGCTCCTGCAGCAGACCGGCGATGCCGGCGGCCGACGCGGGCTCCACGAACACCCCGTCTCGCGAGGCCAGCTCGCGTTGCGCCGAGAGGATCTGGCCGTCGCTCACGGCGGCGAAGCGCCCACCCGACTCGTCGCGGGCGGCCTCGGCGAGCTTCCACGAGGCCGGGTTGCCGATGCGGATCGCGGTCGCCCGGGTCTCCGGGTCGGGGAACGGCTCGCCGGTCACCAACGGCGCCGCACCCTCGGCCTGGAAGCCGCGGATCACCGGCTTCCTGGTCGCCATCTGGAGATCGGCGTACTGCGTGTAGCCGAGCCAGTAGGCCGAGATGTTGCCGGCGTTGCCGACCGGGAGCAGGTGGTAGTCGGGGGCGTCGCCGAGGAAGTCGACGATCTCGAAGGCGGCGGTCTTCTGCCCCTCGAGCCGCACCGGGTTCACCGAGTTCACCAGCGCGACGGGGTAGTCCCAGGCCAGGCCCTTGGCGATCGCGAGGCAGTCGTCGAAGTTGCCGCGCACCATGATCACCTGGGCGCCGTGCA